>JAGAKH010000021.1 GCA_017625725.1 Bacteroidales bacterium
GGATAAGTAAAATCAAAGTACTACCTTTGCTGAACGTCCTATATGCAGAGCTCAAACTATCGTAAGGCTCTGCTACAAAACAGAACAGGATTTAACTTAAGAGGACTTAACCCCTGTCCAAACAAAGGGGAACATTATAATAAATATGTCTAAAATCTTTAAACCACGGGATCATTCTCTTTTCCTTAAAATCTTTCGTGGATATATTTCCTATGTGAATTCCGGGCTTTATTTCCGAAAGGAATACGTAGAAGGAAGGGAAAATGTTCCTGAAAACGGAACCCCGCTTGTTGTCGTTTCCAATCATCAGAATTGTCTTAATGATCCGCTTAGCGTGTGTCTTAAGCTTAACGATAGAAGAATGAACTTCCTTGCACGTGCAAATGTGTTCAAGGTTTCACTCTTCAATAAGGCTCTCAGGGCGATGGGACTTCTCCCTGCATACAGAATGGGTTATGAAGGACTTGCTGAAGTAAGCAAGAATAATGAGACACTCGATGCAGCCGGAGATGCACTGACCAATGGCGAGACTGTAATGTTGTATCCTGAAGGAGGACATCAGGACAAAAGATGGCTCGGCCAGTTTAAACTGGGATACCTCAGAATAGCTTTTGCAGCTGCAGAGAAAATGAATTTCGAACATGATGTCAAGATTCTTCCTTCCTGCAATCATTATTCGAATTATTTCCATGCACGGACAGACATGATGGTCAAATTCGGAGAACCGATTTCATTGATGCCTTATTATGAAAGCTATAAGGCTGCTCCAAGAAAGACAATGGTGGAAATCAATAAGATTGTCCGAAACGAGATCGAGCAGATGATGCTTCATATAGAGGATCTTGACAATTATAACCAGATTGATTTCCTTCGTGAAAATGAGTATGGAAAGAATTATGCCGAGAAAATCGGCCTGAGGCATGACCATCTTCCATCTCGCCTGAAATCAGATAAGAAATTTGTAAAACACATTCAGAATCTTGCCAGAAAATACCGTGAAGAGATGAATAAGGTCTACGAGGATATTGCAGAGCTCATGACCAAGTATGATGAACTGAATGTGCGTGACTGGCTGTTCGAAAAGAATCCGAGCATTCTTGGAGTTTCATTATACGCTCTGGGACTTTTCCTTGCACTGCCTCTCTTCATCATTTCAATCATTCCGACAGCTCCGATGTTCATCGTTCCTAAGATCTTCCTTAAGAAGCTGATCAAGGACCAGATGTTTGTCAGCTCATTCAACATCGGTGTCAGCGTATTCGTTACAGTTCCGATCTGTCTGATAATTCCGGCTGTTCTTCTTTGGATATTTGCAGGATTTTGGTGGGGATTGGGTTATGCACTCCTATTCCCATTGTTCTTCCTGATTGCTTTCAATTATATCAAGCATTTCAAGAAGTTCAAGGGCATATGTTCATTTGTTTCAATCAAGAACAGGCCAGTAATTGAAAGACTTAGAGTTCTTCGTAAGAGCATCTATAACCGTCTCGATGAGATGATGGGCAGGATAACGCCTACAAGCGACATCACTGTCTGACAGTTATTCTGGCAAGGTAGTCATAATGCTCGCCTTCTGACAGTAACTCGCATTTCATACCGTTTTCTTCGGCATGGAATGCGAGTGTTTCATAATCAACGTACAGCCAGTCGAAAGGCTCTCCCGCAATATCTTTGTAAAGCATCTGATAATCAATCTGGCCATAGTAGTCATCAGCAAGGTCTATCATAATGCTACCGTCTTCTTCCTCATATAGATAACTTAAGTCACTTGAATCTATTATCAAGGATCCACCTTCGTTCAGAAGCCTCTTTATTCTGTCAAAGAAAGGTCCCATGTTATCTAGGGTCCCTATTATTCCTGTGCCGTTCATCAGCATAAGGACAGTGTCGAAACGGGCATCGAATGACTCATCGTAAAAGTCTACCAGATGAGCATCTATCCCTCTCTCCTGCATGACCTTGACTGAAAGAGGTGAAATATCTATGGCAACCGTTTCCTTACCCATTCCCATCAAAGCGAGGCTATGACATCCGCTTCCCGCTCCTACATCGAGAATTCTTCCCTTTGCCTGCATCAAGGCCAGACGTTCCAGCTGCGGCATCTGGTCAAAAGTCCTGAAAAGATCCTTTACCGGGATTTCATCATCTTCAAACATAGAAGACCTGACTATGAGTCTGTCGGCCTTGCCAGATTTGTAATAGTCGTAAATTGCCGCCCCCATAGGGTCTGCTGATGTAATTATCAATTTATCCATATCCGTTGACTTGATACTTCAAAGATAGACAAATGATTTTGTAAAATGCTATAATAAGACTAACTTTGTTTGTTTGGTGAAGAATAGAAGAATGATCACGGACAGATGATTTTACAATTATAAACAAAACTAAATTACAGATAGATGAACAGAATTCTTTCATTGATCGCATGCATAGGATTGGTTGCCTGTGCATCACAGACGGTCACAAAATCGGTTGACCGAATGACACATGACCCGGATTGCACTAATACTGAGACTATCCTGCATGTCTGGAGCTGGAATTTTCCTACAATAGCAGATAATATGAAGAAGATTGCTGATGCAGGGTTCACAATGCTGCAGACATCACCAGTAAACGCATGTTTCAGCCCAGAAGGTGGCAACATAAAGATTTTTGATGAAAAAGAAGGAAACTGGTATCATTATTATCAACCTCTTGACTGGACTATCGGAAACAATATTGTCGGAACTGAAGACCAGATGAGGGCTATGCTCGATTCAGCAAAGAAATATGATATCAAGGTTCTTGTGGATGTCCTTCCTAACCATACGGCATTCGATATTGACCTGGTTTCTGATGAATTCTATGCAGCTGTAGGAGGACGGGACAAGATGTTTCACACACATGGTCTTGAAAGTATAAAAGATTACAATGACCGTACCCAGTGCACACACATGGGTGTCGGCGGTCTGCCTGACGTAAATACAGAGAATCCCCTTTTCCAGAAATACTATATGGGATTTGTAAACAAACTCATCGAAATGGGCGTCCGTGGATTCAGATATGACACCGCAAAACATATAGGTGTTCATTCCGATCCAGTGGATGCGGAAGCCGGCGTCACAGAAAACGATTTCTGGGATGTCGCTACCGGCAGGAAAGAAGTCCTCGGAGTTTCACTTGCAATTCCTTATGACAGTCTGTTTGTGTACGGAGAGGTACTCCAGAACAGGAATGTACCTGAAGCGGAATATGCCGGATATTTCGGTCAGACAGCATCTACTGTTATAAGTAATTTTGTTCCCCAGATATCGGAAAAATAAGAATCCTCAGAAATCGGAAATGCAAGTCCCGTATTTCGGAAACGTGATTCCCCATCTGATATTGGCAATTAAGTTCAATAAAAAAGAGTGTATTTTA
>JAGAKH010000022.1 GCA_017625725.1 Bacteroidales bacterium
TCATAGCAGAGGTCGAATGGAAACTTAATAACAGACCCCGCAAATCGCTCGGTTATCTGACTCCGTTGGAATATTGTAGAAAAATGTTTAACTTTGACTTTCGCCAGTGTTGCACTGGCAGTTAAAATTCAGCATATATTTGCATGTTAATCTTCGAAATATGAAATGTATAATTAAGCAGATCGCTTTGGTCTGTGTAACTGCAGCTGTTTTTTTCAGTTGTCAGGATGAACACTTTGCAGACATAAGAAATGAAGATAATTTCTATGCTGATGTCGAAGCGTTCGATACAGGTGTCAGGACATCCTTGGGAGAAGACCGCTCTGTCGTATGGTCTTCAGAAGACCGGATAGTGGTGTTTGAGGGAACTGACAAAGGAAGTGTTTATCAGGTACTGAAGACAGACGTCGGAAGCCCTTCAGGAGAATTCACACTTGTCGGAAATCTTTCGATAGAGGGCTCCGGTGCAGAAATAGAAGGCACGGTAGCGGTGTACCCGTTCAATGAAGACCTTAATGTGTCTTCAGACGGCAACGGAGGATTTGTTATTAAAGGTGTGAACTTTCCGACAGAACAGACTTATACAGCCGGAAGCTTCCAAAATATGTCATTCCCGATGGCTGCCGTAAGCATGAGTGGAGGCAGAAATCTCGCATTCAAGAATATAGGAGGAGTACTCAAGCTCAGCATCAAGGGAGATTATGCTGTTAGTACCATCACTATCAAAGGCAATTCCGGAGAACTGATATCTGGCCCGGCCACAATTAATCTGGGGCCTGACGGTATACCTGTAGCCGTTATGGATGATGATGCCTCAAGGTCTGTAACCCTTGTCTGCAACCCTGCCGTGCAGCTTGATGCTGAAAATGCCGAGGAATTCTATATTTCAGTGCCTGTAACTGATTTTGAGTCAGGCTTTACTGTTACGGTAACCGACAGCGAAGGAAATACATATAGAAAAAAGACGACCTTGGCCAATCCTGTTATGCGCTCGACTATCCACGTCATGCCGTCTACCGATCTGTCGGAAGACATCTCAGATGAAGCTACCGAAAACTACATCGACCTCGGAATCGGAAGGACGGCCCGTATAACAAGTTTCGATGAAGCGGCCGGAAGTATTTCTTTGGAATACAGCACTTCTACAATTCCTGTAATAGAGGCAGGAAAGGCATTCGTGATGCCTGTGGACCAGGGAGGTTCCATCAGGGTGATTGATAGTCACGTGGTCTCGGACAATACAGTCACTCTCCAGACTACAGAGGGAAATATGTGTAATCTGTTCAAGAATACAAGCTTTACACTATCAACAAGTCCGGTTCCCGATACAAAGTCTTCAGGAGAATGGGATGTAATCACTCCATCAGCATACGGATACATAGATGATGAGGGGGTATATCACGAAGTCTTCAATCGGATGACAAAGGCGAATGATCCGCCTGAGTTCACTTCTGGTATGGTCCTGTGGTCATTTCATGAAAATTTCAATGGCGAAGAGCTGATATCCGGAAATGCCGGAAGCCTTGCGTGGGAAAAATGCGAGTTTGACGCTGCCCTGAAGGGAGTGTTTAATTTTGACTTTGGAGAAAAGAACATTACACAGGTATGGTCGATAGGAGATATCAAACATTTCAAATATGAAATCAAAGGATCATATAATGTAGATATGCTTCTTAAATATGAGTACGGTGCTGAATATGAGGAAGAAAAAGACGAATTCCTTAACATCCGCATACCTTCCGGTATGTTTACTTTCGTTGTCGGAACTGTACCTGTACATCTTCGGGTGGACACCCGTATCGGAAAAGCGACTGAGTTTTCGGTGGCGGGATGTGTCTCTGCTTCAGCAGGAATAAATCTGGGCTCGGAAATCAGTATCGGAGCAGAGTTTACTCCAGAAAACGGTCTGCAGCCAGTGAACTCGATCAAAAACAATAATACTCTGCATACGCCCGAGTTGGAAATAAGTGCCTCTGCAAGTGCAAAGGTATCATATTATCCGCATATAGACATTAAATTCTATAACCTTATCGGTCCTTGGTTCGAAGCAAGACCATATCTGTCCGAAGACATCAGTGCAGGTATGACCTTGTCTGCAGATGGCAGTCGGGATCTTGGTTGGAAGTCACTCACTTCAGCCGGACTGGATCTTCATATGGGTCTGTTCGTAAAGTTCCTTAACGCATCATTGAATTTCCCTTTGGAGCCTATGAATCTGTTCGACGCAACTATATTCGAGGCGCCTAAGAAAATCACCAGAATCTCTCCTGCACAGGGAACAACTATCAGGAAAGGACAGATGATCGATGCAACATTCAAGGCAGAGTCGTACTCTCCTCTTACAAAAAAATATTATCCTTGCCCAGGAGCCTTGATATATTTCGATACAAACGACGGCACATATTCTCCAAAGGCTTCAATAGCCAATGTCAGCGGACTTGCCACCACCAGATGGACTCCTAAACCGAACACTGTCACTAAGGCTACAACAGAACATAACCTCACAGCCAGCATCATAGATCACGATGGTGAAGCTATTGATGAAACTACATTGACTGTAAGCTTCGAAGAAGCAGAGCAGTGGGTAGATCTTGGCTTGAGCGTCCTCTGGTCCGGCTGGAATCTGGGGGCGGATTCTCCGGAAGAGTACGGCGGATATTATGCCTGGGGAGAAACTACCGAAAAAAACAGCTTTACTTGGGAGAACTATAGATATGCCGAACAATTCTGGTGCGTGGAATATGGAGAAGAAGGAAAAGAATACAGATGGCCGGAGTGGATAGGTACATTCATAGGGTCAAATATCAGTGGTACAGCATATGATGCCGCCCACGTACAATGGGGCGATGGAGCCAGAATGCCTACTTATGGTGAAATAATCGAGCTAATGTTGAGCTGTGACTTTAACTATGGCACATACAATGGAGTTGAAGGAAATTATGTTACAGGCCCTAACGGAAACAGTATTTTTCTACCGTTTGCCGGTGATTATTTTGTAGATAGCGATGGCCGTGGAAGCTACAATATGGGTAGCTTCTGGTCTGGCACCTATGATGATGGCAACAGAAACCGTGCTATAGGATTCACTTGTGATGACAAAGGTAATATACAAGATTACTTCTCTTTCCGCGGTTCAGGACAATCAATCCGTCCGGTCAGGAATCTCGATGGTAGCGACAAGCCTGCGGATGAAGGCCCTGAGGTTGATGGATATGATCCCGAAGATAATCCATTCTATGAATATGGTGATAACGGTGGCGGCGAATCCGGTGGAGGCTCCGGCTCTGAAGATTCGGAAGGTTTGTGGGTGGATCTCGGTCTCAGCGTAAAATGGGCAGCCTGGAACGTAGGAGCGAGCTCACCTGAAGAGCCTGGCGGATACTATGCGTGGGGAGAAACAGAAGAGAAACCAACTTATACCTGGGATAATTACATTTTTACAGACCCAGATACTTTCGTCTTCGATTTCATCGGCGAGGAAATAAGCGGAACTATGTACGATGTCGCACACGTCAAATGGGGAAATGGTGCAAGAATGCCTACCCGTGCTGAAATGCAGGAACTTATAGACAATTGTACGTTTGAGCTGGTAGAAGCCTATAATGACATTCCCGGAGCAAGGGGACTTCAAATAACAGGGCCGAATGGAAACAGGATATTTCTTCCTAACGGAGGATTATTTATGGATGACCTGCTCTACGTGGAAGAGCAGGTGAATATCTGGTCCGGTACATTCAGCGATCTGGTGCACGACGGTGCACTCGAAAACAGTTACGCATATAGTCTGTTCTACGATTCTTTCGCACAGCCTTGGGAACGCGAAAGATACCGTCTTGAAGGCCTGAATGTCCGTCCGGTCAAAGACTGACATGATAAATTGACACCATCCTCAGTTGGATTTCTTCTCTGACTGGGGATGGTGTCTGTATTTGCGGAATCTTCCGGATGGAAGAATATTATGTTACCAGGCGAATTCGAAGACGATATCGCGAGGGATGCCGGCTTCATTTACCTTCGCCACGTCTGCAGCAAGAGCTTCGCGGATGCTTGCATTCTCTGCAGCGTATTTCTGTGCGAACTCGAAGTTACCTGTTGCCTGAGTCTCGATGATCAATCCAGCCCATGCATCGATAGCTTCTGCAGCCTTTTCGAAATCAATCACATACCTGCCTTCGGCATTGCGGCTGAATGCACCTTTGTCTTCCATGAAGTTGAAACACATCATGTTAGCCTTTCCGTGCGAAGAAGCCGATCCGAAACGTACGGAGCGGACGATGCCGGCGATGAAGGTAGCTACCGACTCTTCCTTGGTGATGTCGGTGATTTCGCCCATCTCGATGAGCTTGTTCACCATGAACAGTCCGAGAATATCGGCCTTAGCCTCTTCCCATGAAGTCTTCTGGTCTCCCATAGCCTGATCCACTGATCCTTTACCGTTCACAGTCTGCTTCACTCCAAGACCATGTGCAACCTCATGGAAGGTTACATTCCAGAAGAATGCATCAGCAGTAAGGTACTTCTGCTGCTCAGGAGTGACAAGTACTTCGCCGATAGGGGCGAGGATCTTGTTGAATTTTGCCATCATGCTGTTGTAGAGCTGCAGACGGCGTGTTCCCTTTGCTGCATGCACCCTTTCATCGTTAGGAAGGTTGATGGCGATGGTCTTGCTGCCCGCATTACAGTCTCCTGCGTAGAAGATTGCATCGTAGACATTAAGGTCTGAAGATGTTCCCGGCACGAATGTCTTGTATTCGGCAGGGCATGGAAGCATTGTCTGAAGGGTAGGGAGGAGGCCTACGTATTTTGCCAGGTCCTTGCTGCGTTTCTCATCCTTGAGGAGGATGAAGCATTCGTATGCAGCCTTTGCTTCGAAAAGATGGTCGTCATAATTCTCGATAGGTCCTATCACAATGTCCATGTTGCAGTCCTTCATGTCCATCCATGCCATGTCGCTGGCAAGGTAATCGTCTGTGCGGAATGCTTTTACGCGTTCTGTGAGATAGGTGCGCAATCCTTCGTTACTTGTGATTGAGGCTGCTTCTTCCAGAAGTGAGCATACCTTGTCAAGTTCCGCCTTGTATTCGTCGCGGTACCATACTGTCTTGAGGGCACCGTTCTCATCGCGACGGATAACAGTGTATAGACTGAGCTTGTCCGGGTCGTCAAATGCCTCCCACTCTTCCATTGTCATATCCTGAGGGTAGTACTGGCATCCTAATGGCTTTTCCTGATAGCCCTCAACGAAAGGCTTGTTGTCATCCAGATGATCCCATGGACCATAGTTGATCATTGCATACTCCTTTGCATAACCGTCAGGCAGGGCCTCGATTTCAGCCTTGTCTCCGAAAGTCTGCTTCCAGAACAGACCGTCCATGATCTCTCCGGCCTGGCGGAAGAGGTCAATGACTTTCTTGTCATCATCTGACAGGGCATCGTAAAGAGGAGAACTTACCTCTACTACAGCATAGCTCTCGACTTTGTCCTTCAGGTCGGACTCCTGAGTCTGACCACAAGCAGCCACTGCAATTGCAGTGGCTGCCATGATGTATAATTTCTTCATATTGAATTAGAAAGAAACTGCGATTCCAATGAAGTCCTCAGCTTTGAGAGCTGCACCACCGATAAGACCACCGTCGATATCAGGACATGCGAAAAGTTCCTTTGCATTTGATGGCTTGCATGATCCGCCGTAAAGGATAGAAATTTCCTCAGCAAGTTCGCCGAACTTCTCAGCAAGAACCTTGCGGATCTCAGCGTGGATCTCCTGAGCCTGCTCTGCAGTAGCTGTCTTGCCTGTTCCGATAGCCCATACTGGCTCGTAAGCAACGATAACCTTAGCCATTTCCTCTGGAGTAAGAGTGAAAAGAACGTTCTTTACCTGCTCTGTTACAACCTCGAAGTGACGTCCTGCCTCACGCTCCTCAAGCTTCTCGCCGATGCAGAAGATTGGAGAAAGACCCTGAGCAAGTGCAAGCTTAACCTTCTCTACAAGCTTTGCATCAGTCTCACCATAATACTCTCTTCTCTCAGAGTGGCCGAGGATAACGTACTCACAACCTACGCCTGCAATCATGTTTACTGCAACTTCACCTGTGTATGCACCCTTCTCCTTGTCAGCACAGTTCTGTGATGAAAGACCTACAGCTGTACCCTTAACTACCTCAGCTACAGGGTAGAGGTGAGTGAATGGGGGAGCTATGATGAGCTTTACGTCTGCTGGAACTTCTGCTGCCTTTGCAACAACTGCCTTTGCGAGCTCTACGCCCTCTGCAACTGTGGTGTTCATCTTCCAGTTGCCTGCTACGATGTGTTTTCTCATTTTCTTGTTCTTTTATGTTTATTTATGATAAATCGTATTTTGCGGCTGCAAATTTACTGGTTTTTATTCAATATGCCAAGCTGACATTATTGGAAATTGATTTTTCCGAAGAAGTCCGGACAATGGAAGTTCGGCTCCGGAAGTCCGATAGGTGACCAGCTTAAAAAATGTGGTTTTTCACAGTTATCACCACATTTATAGAAGTTTACGTTCAATTCGGCAGGTACATTTTCCAGTCCGAGGAGGCTGAATGGGATCACCTCGACTGCCCACCATCTCTGTCCGGCTTCCTTCTTGTCTGTCACCTTGTGTTCAAGAGAACAAATCCTTCTTACTTGTGACAGCTGTTCAGTTGTGAACATGTCGGCGTCTGTCTTCGACCTGCGTTTTGCTGCGAGGAGGGTGCCTATGCAGTTCAGTTCAAAGTTGAAATATCCCTCTCCGACAGGATTTCCGATGAAGAATTCGACGCAGCTGTCTTCCCATACGGGACCATTGTCTTCCAATGATACAGCCTTGACGTGATCTTCAGTGACCTCAAACCTGATGGCAATGGCCTTCTCGGAAAAAGCCGCCTTGAAGGAAACTTCCGGTGAATAAGGGAATTCCTTCCAGTTGACACAGTCGATACCGTGGCTTTCTTCAATTGAAGCAAAGACTTCTGTCAATTCATTTTCCGGAAGTAATTCCAGACCTTTTATGTATTTGGCTGTCAGTGTCTTCATGATTAGGCTTCAGCTATGATTTTCTTCATCTGTTCATACTGCTCTTCCATTGAAAGAAGGAGCTTGTACTGAGCATGTGTCCTGACAAGATTGTGGTCAGGAGCATTGGTCTTGTAGTATTTGTCACCGTCGATGTAGTCCATAAGGAAGCGGAGTACCTGCTCGAAAGTGATGTAGCGTGCTGAGAATGCCAGCCATTCAAGTTCGCTTTCGCATAATGTACCCTTTCTTTCAGAAAGATAACCCTCAGCATATGCCTTGAACATTTCAAGAGACATGGATACTTTTGAAAGGTCACGGTCATCTTCGGCACCCGTGTTTGTATAAGAACGTATTGCATCTCCGAAATCGTTCAGAGATGTGCTGCTCATACATGTGTCGAGGTCGATTACACAAAGCACCTCACCCTGAGCGTCGAAGAGGATGTTGCTGATCTTTGTGTCGTTGTGAGTCACTCTTGTAGGGATTGTACCGTCTTCAACAAGACTCCAGAACTTGAGCATCTCGTCTTTCCTTGATTCGATCCAGCTGATTTCCTCGGTCAGGTCCTTTACTCTTCCGGCTGCATCTTTGGCTATTGCCTCTTCCCACTGCTGGAATCTCCAGCGGATGTTGTGGAAACCCTTGATTGTCTCGCTGAGAGGAGTCGTGAAATCAGCAAGCTGTGCCTGGAATTTTCCTATTCCCTGACCTCCTTTGTATGCAAGTGCAGGAGTATCAGCCTTTTCATATGTGATTGATCCTTCGATGAATACGCATACAGCCCAGAAGTTGCCCCTTTCGTCCTTGTAATATAGATCAGCATACGGCATTGTCCTGTCATCCTCAGATATTGTTCCCGGATTTCTCTTCACTACTGTAAGAACCTCCCTCATAGGATCTCCGCCTTCAGCCTCGACCTTTGCCTTGATGTGTTCTGTTACCATTACGATATTGTTCATCATGCCCGGAACGTCCGGAAATACGATGTGGTTCTTTCTCTGAAGGATGGATTTTCCACCTTCCGCTGTCTTTACGATAAATGTGTCGTTGATGAATCCCGGGCCAAGAGGCTTGATTTCCTCAATTGTTCCGTCAATCTGGAATTTTGATGCGATTGCATACAGTTCTTCTGGAGTATACATTTCAGACTTTTTTATATGTGGTTAATAATTCTCGTTACAACCTGCATATTTACGAACTTTTTCCCGAAAAACAAAATCCGGATGCCGGAAGATATGACTTTAATGAGAATGAGGCGTTTGGGCAATTTTCATCGACCCCACTTTTCTGTATATGGCATTGTCATGTGTGATCGCGGTAATCAATCTGAAAGTGATCACACCCTGCTCATAAGTTTCAGTCCTTATTGTGTAAGCAGGAAAAATATTCCATATGACAGATAATTATTTGTATGCTTTATTTTTTTTTATAGCTTTGCCATAGGTTCTGGTAGATACACATATTTAATTATTATAGCTATGAAAAAATTTTTACTCGTCATGGTAGCAGCACTCTTTGTAGTGACAGCTTCAGCACAAAGTGCAGTCAAAGATGCCTTTGGAATTAATCAGAGTTCAAAATGCTCTCTCGGTCTCCGTGTAGGTAGCGGAACATATGCTGTAGGAGAATATTTCTATGCAGGTGATGCATATTTTGAAGGTAGAATTGGTTGGGAGTGGAAGCACGGATTCAATTTCACAGCCCTTCATGTGTGGAATATTAAAGATTGGAACTGGACTCCAAATCTCGGAACTTGGTTTTTTGATGCTGGTGCCGGTGCATTTGTGGGAGCAGGTTACGGTGAGTTAAACTTCGGTGTTGCAGGTACCGCTAAATTCGGTATATTCTTTAAGAACGTTCCTATCCGTCTTGCTTTAGATCTTACACCAAAGGTAGGTTTATGTATGCACAATGGCGGTATCCATTTCTGGGATACTGGAATCTTCAACTCCGGATTCTCCGTTACATACTGCTTCTGATTTCAAAACAAAATAGGCTTATGCGGTTCTCTTTACAAGGGAACCGTTTTTTATTATGTAGACCAGATGCAAAATGATGGCGACCCCGCTCTTGATACCCCACCAAATCGCTGGTACCAAGAGCACTTTTCCCGCCTTTCTGCCCGTGGTACCTTGTTTAACTCTTTCAAAATCAGGGATTCTCGACTAATACTGCCAATTTGAAAATCTCTTAAGTCCAGGCATTTGCGATCTCGTTTCAGTACTATATGAATACAAAAAATGACCCAGCAGAAAGCTGAGTCATTTTTTGTGCGGGCGAAGGGAATCGAACCCATACGCCTCTCGGCACCAGATCCTAAGTCTGGCTTGTCTACCAATTTCAACACGCCCGCAACTTTTGGGAATGCAAAGATAAGACTATTTTTTCATTCTCCAAATTTAAGATGTCATTCTCTTTTTTTTCTAAACTTGATGCAGCACCAGTTATCGATGGTGTCATGGCTTACATATTCAAGGCCGTTTCCGGCTGCGGTGCCGATGAGCATAGGCATGTCTTCGAGATAGAAGCCGCTGACGAACAGAAGTCCGTTTCTTCTGAGTGACCTGGCGTAGGTGTGCATGTCCTGAATCAGGATATTGCGGTTGATGTTCGCCAACATCACATCGTAGGATCCCATCTGCAGAAGCGAGGCATCGCCGCACCAGGTCTCAACGATCTTGCCGACCTTGTTCATCCTGGCGTTGTCATATGCAGATATTGCTGCTACGGCATCTATGTCGATTCCATACACCTTTGCCGCTCCCATTTTTGCGGCAAGAATAGCCAGTATGGCAGTTCCGCAGCCCATGTCCATGACAACCTTTCCCTTGATTTCGCTTTCATTTTCAAGCAATGCCCGGCACATCATGAATGTCGTCTGGTGATGACCGGTTCCGAAGGCCATCTTAGGATCTATGGTAATATTGAATCTTGTCCTTTTCAAATCCTTATGAAAAGTGGCCTTTATTGTGCATTTTCCGTCAACGACAATAGGGGTGAACTGACTTTCCCACAGTGCGTTCCAATTGACTGCCGGCATCAGGTTGGCCGAATGCTCCAAGGTAAATCCCATGTCGTCGATTCCGGAAAGGACTACCTTCAGGTCCTGAGCATCGTATTCTTCCTTCTGAATATAGCACTTCAGATATGGATCTTCTATACTGAATGATTCAAAAGGCAAGTCGCTGATTTCTGCCATGACTATCTCTGCGTTTTCTTCGCTGAATGGAAGTATCTTTACTGTTACTTCAATGTACTCCTGACTGTTCATCTTTATATGTCTTTTTCTGTTGTTTCTTCATTTTCATCTACTTCTCCTGCTTCTTCCGTCTCCCTGGCTGCCTTCTCAGCTTCGAACTGCTTCATCTCATCTTCGCTGAGTTCTTCCATCCTGTCTTCTGCCACATTAAGGTAACCTAACTTTTTCTTGTGCTCAAGAAGTATCTTCTGACTGGTATTCTCCTCGATAGCTGCATTCACTCCTTTTTTAAAGATATCCGTGATTGAGTTTCTCAGGTTGATTTTTGTCTGATCTATCACAGCAGTGAATACGGGTACCTCGGTATTTCTGTATTTCGCTTTTCCTATACGGAATCCCATGTCGTCGAAGTTGTTGCCTTGTATGTCGACTCCGAGTTTTATGAGGAACGGCGATCTGATCAATGAGGCATGATAGAGGAAGGATTGATCGAAATTCTGTATTCCGCTCAGGGCGAGAGTGTATCGGTCCATCTTCAGTATGAACGGGAACACTTCGATTTTGTTATCCTTTATCACTCCTTCGACTGTCATCTGGTCGACACGGCCTTCTTTTCTATTCTTGAACAGAAGCAGGCGGGCGAATTTTCTGAATATGTCGTTTTCCTGAATCGTAAGGTCCTTGCCGCTGATTCTTGCTATGCCGTTAATTGACGGCATGACCAGATTCATGTTGGTGTCCAGATCTGAGGTGACGGCGAATTCGCAGTCAAGAAGCCCGTTGAACGTCTTCAGAAGGGGCATGATGGTGTCAATTGCCGGCACTAACGAAATGACTCTTTCTGCAGTTATGTCTTTGAAATCGAGGCAAATGCCGGTTTTAAGATTCTTTTTGCTGCGTGTTGCATAGAAAGCTTCCAGCTCTATGCCACCCATGTTTGTAGCTGCCTTGGCATTCTTGATCTGCACGCATCTCTCCTTCATTACTATGTCAGCATCAAATTTCTGAATTGCTAGCTTTGAGTAGATCATGTTCTTTGCGTTGATGCCTATGTCAGCATTGAGATTGGACGGCACAATGATCAGTGGCATTTCCAAAGTAGGGTCAGAAGTCGTGTCCGCAGCCATTTTCATGAGTTCGGAGTCACTGACAGTTGCAGCCTTTGCTGACTTGCTGATAGACAGGTATTTTGAGCCGACATCATAGGCACGTAGGAGTTCGTTTGTGTTTAGCCTTGAGGAATTTATCTCGGCATCAAGCTTGAGGTCTCCTCTGCCCAGCAAAGCTCTCTTCAGGCCTGTAAGTGAACCTCTGACTCCCAGATTGGATGACCCGGACTGGAACAATAGCGTGTCGATGGCTACTTTGTCATTATTGAAGCTTGCTTCAAATGATCTTAGAAGATTCATCAGGGGGAAATAACGCGTCTGGAGAATACCGCTTGATAATGAGAAATTTCCATTAATGTCCCACTCCCTGAAATATTTGGCAAGTGACTTGTCAAGCCTTATATCAATATCCTTGGCACGGAAGTCATCTTCCTTGAGCCATTCCGGCACGACCTTGCTGTCACGTGGGGCCTTGGCTTTCTGGGCCCAGGCATGCCTTAAGAGTGAATCCTCCGGTATTTCGGGATACACTTCTGCTAATGAGTCACGTAGTGCCTTGATCTTCTGCCTTCTTTCAATGGAATTCATTGCGGCATTTGCCCTGATGTTGACGTCATTCAGTACGGCTCGGCTGCTTATGTCTCTGACGATCAGGTTCTTGTTGGAACTGTTGAGTGTCAGTACAGGGACGTGACGGTTGGTCCTTTTCGGCATGAGCTGGAATCCGTTGTTCGATCCGCTGAGCCTGATCTGTGCATCGGATGCGTCTTTTATAATAAGCAGATCGGCGCTTATGCGTCCTCCTAGCGGATTGATCTCTGACGTGTCCTTCGGATCAATGTTGTTCTTGGCCGAGGCCTTGAGGCGTTCCCCTGTAATTTCCAGAGCATCTTTATACTTTATATGAGTGCTGTCTATGGAAACCGTGACACCTATCAGATTGAACTGTCTTGTGCTGTCCTTCCTGGAGGTCATGGTTTCTGGTGCCAGTTTGATGTCAAATCCTTTGATCCTGACACCGAGGGTGTCAAGTGGAGAATCAACGCTCAGTCTATCGCTTTTGATTTCAGCCTGTATGTCAGCACCGGTCATGTTGTATAGGCTCAGCTGTGACATTTTGAAGCTGCCTTTGGCCATCGCTTCAAGACTGCCGGCAGCCTGTATCTGCAGGCTGTCAGGCAGGACCGATACCAGAGAGTCCAGACAGAAACTCATGCTGCAGTCCAATCGTATGACAGGGTCAGAATCGAGCAACTCCTCAGCATCACCTATAATCCTGATGTCAAGTCCCTTTGATGTGATGGCAGCGTCAGTGATGCTTGCTCTGACATTTCCTTCGCACTCTGTTTCTGCAGACATCTTCAGGGTAAGGTTGATTGCCTCTGAAAAATCCTCGTGTTTCACAGAGGATTCAGGTATATCCAGATAAATGCTGATTTCAGGTAGTTCTTTTCCATCATATGAGTATGAACCGTTGCAGTGACCATCCAGTGTTATGGTGGCGTCGGTCTTGACTCTCTTCAATTCAGGTATGAAGTTGGCTGCATATTCTTTAATTGCATCATCGGCCTTCCATCCTTCTATGCCGAAATCTCCATTGATTCCCAGATGATCCGTATGGAAACTTAGATCCATATTGGCCTCAAGGGGGATGTATGCTATGGAAGATCTGAAGCCTTCGAGTGAAACAGAAGGTATGCTGTCTCTGTGAAATATGATAGAGGTACCGATCTCGATAGGGATTCTCAGTCTTCCGAAGGATCTGGTTGCCAGTGTTGTATTTGCTTCAAGGCTGGCGTCAAATCTTCTTCTTCCTTTATCGTTTATATTTATACGGTCAATACCCAGAGCGATGGTGTCATTTGCGATTCTTCCGGCTGCAAACAGACTGTCAAGCGAGAAATCTCCTTTTATTGCATGAACTCTGCTGGTGTTTATGCGTCCTCTGAATTCCATGTCCTTCATGTCGATCATGGCGAAGACGGTGTCGCGGCTGTCTGTGTATACAATGTGCGGGTGCTCTTCAAGACTTATCTTTCGTAATCTTATTTCGGGAAGGCCATCTGTCTGGTCTGATGCGTCTTCTTCGGCTTCCTTCCCTTCTGATGTTTTGAATATCTGCCAGTTTGTCCTTCCGTCAGCATAGGAGTGTGCGTAGATTCTAGGGCTTGTCAAAGAGATTTCCGGAATGTCGATTGCTCCGAATATAAGTGGGAATACTCTGAGACTCACAGAAAGACTTTTGAGGGAGGCCAGTGTGTCAGATCTCTCTCCGGTTCCATGTGCTGCCAGCCATCCTTGGGCTCCCATGCTTTCAGAATTGTCGAATCTGTCGGCAGGGTAGGTGAGAGTGAAGTCATCAAGATTGAGGCTGATGTTCGGAAAATCCCTGAACAGAGATACTCCGGCCTTGCCGAATCTGATATCGCCGTCGATAAAGTCTTTGGCGGCCTTATTCAGAATCCCGGTCAGAAGAGAAGGAGACAGTACTATCTGCAGCAGGATGAGGATGGCAAACCATATGCTTGCTGTCCAAATGAATATCCTTCCGATTTTCGTTGCCAGACTGGCTGTCTTCCTGGATTTGTCCGTTGTAGTCATAACCCCTTGTTCTTTGATTGCTCCCGATGAGGGAGTACTTATACAATCTACAAATATAGCAAACACTTTTAATTTATTCTAGGGTAAAAGCCGTTAACATTTTTGTTGCATGGTAATGGTTTTTATCTTATTTTTGTGTGGTTTTAAAACAGGTGAATATGGAGTATCCTTTTGTTTATGACAAATATGTGACAGGGCGTAATTATGTCGGTAGGAAAAGCGAGTGCAATTCGCTTTCAAATCTTTTGGACTCGGGTGAGAATGTGTCTATATATGAGCCGCAGAAGTCCGGAAAGATGTCGACTGTCCAGCAGACTCTTTTCAGCATGAGAATGATGGGCCGCCAGTTCCTCGTAGGTCAGGTGAGTCTCTTCAATGTCAGGACCGTAGAGGAATTCCTGCTAAAGTTCGGATCTGCTGTCATCAGACCGATATCGTCTACACCGGAAGAATATAAAGGTATAATAGCCAGGTATCTGGAAGGAACTCATTTCGTATTCGATGCCTCCCGTTTTGCTTCTGACGATGAGGTCATTTCCTTGAACTGGGCTCCGGACTCCAATGACATCAGACAGATGCTGAGCCTGCCATATCGGATAGCCGAAGAGAGGGGAATGGCTTACTATATGATAATAGAGGAGTTTCAGAACCTGCTTCATACAGATGAACATGAGGAGGTGTTTTCGATTCTTGAGACAGTGTTCGCAGAAAGGAACAGGTCAGAGAAGGCATCGGCATCCTACATACTTCTGGGGTCCCTGGTAAATGCGATGAAGTATATATTTGAGGAGAAGAGGTGGTTCCATCGTCAGGTTGAGCATCTTCCTCTTCGTCCTGTGGAGGATAGGGAAATCATAGAACATGTGGTGAAAGGCTTTTCTATGGGTGGTAAGGTTATAGACAGGGACCTGGTGCTTGGAGCATGCCGTCTTTTCAGGGGAGACTTGTGGTATCTTAACCATTTTACGGCAATATGTGATTCCAAATCAAAAGGTTTCATTAATGAAGGCATTCTGATGGAAGCCTTGAAATCCATGATATCCATTCACGAACCCCGTTTTCAGACGATGGTGAATGATCTTACCGATCATCAGCTGAGCCTGATGAGAGCTATTCTGGATGGAGTCGTCAAGTTCAGTTCTTCTGATGTGATTGAGAAATACAGGCTTAACTCGTCTGCGAATGTAAGGCGTGTAAAGGATGCCTTGAAGAAGAAGGAGATAATAACCTTCAATGAAAAGGACGAACCAATAATCCTTGATCCTCTTTTCGAGTATTGGATAGGTAAATATTATTTTGTAAGACCATGAGCAAAAAGAAATTAGTTGTCCTTACCGGAGCGGGTGTAAGTGCCGAAAGCGGCATCACTACATTCCGAGACAGTGACGGTCTTTGGGAAAACCATAATGTCCAGGACGTTGCTTCTATAGAGGGATGGTATAGGAATCCGTCTCTGGTGTTGGAATTCTATAATGCCAGAAGGGCTCAGCTTTCTCAGGTCAGGCCTAATTCAGCCCATCTCGCCATCGCGGATCTGGAGCAGGAATGGGATGTAACCGTAGTCACTCAAAATGTAGATAATCTTCATGAACGTGCAGGCAGTACAAGGATAATCCATCTTCATGGGGAACTTACCAAGGTACGTCCGGAAAACTGCTGTAACGAGATGGATGGCTTTTCTGAAGAAACGGTTTTTGATATAGGTCATGAAGCCGTTTCAATTGGTGATCTGGCCCCGAATGGTGCTCAACTCAGACCTCACATCGTATGGTTCGGTGAGGCAGTTCCGAAGATAGAATCTGCGATTGATGCAGTAGAGGCGGCTGACGTCCTTCTTATAGTGGGGACATCCCTGCAGGTATATCCTGCCGCAGGCCTTTACCGCTATGCAGGCATGGATACTCCTATATATATAATCGACCCGAAGGATGTGCCAGTCCGTGACTCGCGTGTCACGCACATCAAGGAGGTGGCTACCAATGGAATGGAAACGTTTAAAAATATTTTGAAATCAAAATAAAATGCCTATCTTTGCAGCCCTAAATAAAAGGAGGTGATTTAAGCATGATTATAGTTCCAGTAAAAGACGGTGAGAGCATCGAGAAGGCTCTGAAGAAGTTCAAGAGGAAATTCGAGAAGACAGGTGCTATCCGTGAGCTGCGCGCAAGGAAGACTTTCCTTAAGCCATCAGTTAAGAAGAGAGCACAGATGCAGAAGGCTATCTATGTTCAGCAGCTTCAGCTTAAGGACGAGCAGTAATTCGTCAGAATAAATTATTTACAGATTGTCAAGCCATAAAAAGAGATGTCAGGGACATCCGCTTGCTGTCTAAAACTTTAAATATCATTAAGTTTTTATGTACGCAATCGTTGACATTGCAGGCCAGCAGTTCAAAGTAGAAGCTGGTATGGAAATCTTCGTAAACCGCCTTGCGGCTGAGAAGGGTGCTGCTGTCGAGTTCGACAAGGTACTCCTTATCGATGCAGACGGAGCA
>JAGAKH010000023.1 GCA_017625725.1 Bacteroidales bacterium
TATCAGAACAAGGGGAAAATGACTTCCAAAAGTGGGGACGAAAAACTGCTGAAATAAGGCATCTGCCGTCCAGTCTCACTTCCGAAAAGCGGGGAAACTCATTTTTCCGAAAAATGGGGAAATATTATTTGCTTTTTACAATATCATAATGGATGATTCACAGAATATCCTGGAAGACGCGGTTGTCATCGGATATGGTACCCAGAAAAGAGCCAACCTTTCCGGAGCTGTTGGAACGGTTAGCGGAAAGGACCTCAATGCCCGTCCGGTCGTTTCGGCGGCAAATGCTCTTCAGGGTGCTGATCCGTCTGTAAACATCACATTCGGAACAGGATCACCGGAGGCGAGCTACGATATCAATATCCGTGGTGCATTGTCACTCAACAGCGGCTCTCCTCTTATTCTGGCCGACGGTGTGGAAGTCAGTCTGAGTCAGATCAACCCTAACGACATAGAATCTGTTTCGGTCCTGAAGGATGCCTCTACCTGTGCCATCTATGGTGCAAAGGCATCAGCCGGAGTCGTCCTCATCACAACCAAGGCAGGTAAGAGAGGGGACAATGCCAGGGTCTCATATAACGGACGCTATGGCTGGCAGATGAATACAACGTCTACTGACTTCATCAGAACCGGTTACGACCATGTTATGATTGTGAACGAATTCATGAACAATTCATCAGACAGTACGAAGGATATCTTCCGTTATACAGAAGAAAATGGCGGACTTCAGAAACTGTATGAAAGAAGGTTCGATATGACCGAGCATCCTGACCGTCCATGGGTGGAAGTCGGGGATGACGGCAAGTATTATTACTACGGAAACTATGATTGGTACGGTCATTTCTATAACCGTGTCCGTCCTCAGCAGGAACACAATGTCTCTGTTTCCGGTGGTTCTGACAAGATATCCTACTATGCCAGCGGACGTTACCTTTCTCAGGACGGTATCTTCAAGATACCGCAGGATAATTATACGGATTATTCGTTCAGAGCAAAATTCTCTGCTCAGATGTACAAATGGCTTAAGTATTCAGCAAATATAGCATATGACAGTTCGGAGTATACTTATGGCGGATATCACAGCTATGAAGGAACTATTCATGCCCTTCAGTCAAACATCTGTGCTGCTTACGTTCCATACAATCCGGACGGTACTCTTGTCCATTACGTCAATCAGCTAGGAAAGAACTCGCCTCTGGGAGCAGGTCGAGCTGCCCATATGACGGCAGGAACAGGAGACAACTCCAAGGCCAAGAAGTATCTGACCATTTCGAATCAGATAGACATTACTCCATTCAAGGGATTCACCCTTACTGCAGTGTATGACTATCGTTTCCGCGATATACTCAACCGCTATCGTAACAATACATTTGAATTCTCAAGGGCGGAAGGTGTTATCGAGACCTTTACCTCAGGATCGGTTGCTAATACATATCAGGAGGTTACCAGCAACTATGCAGGCCATAACCTGAATGTATATGGCACATACAACAACTCTTGGGGTGGGCATAACTTCAAGCTTACCGGCGGAGGTCAGTATGAGACTTACCGTTCTGTAGAGCTCGATGTCAGCAACACAGATCTTACCAATGACGATCTGGCGTCGTTCGCAGTTGCTACAGGTATTCCTGTCGTTACTCAGGACATAACGGCCTACAAGACTCTCGGTTTCTTTGCCCGTGCGAACTACGACTACAAGGGACGCTATATCGTCGAGGTAAGTGCAAGGGCAGACGGCTCTTCCCGTTTTGCACCAGGCAGCCGCTGGGCATTCTTCCCTTCGGCTTCAGCAGCGTGGTCCATTTCTGAAGAGGAGTTCTTCGAACCCGCAAAGGATGTGGTGGACAACCTTAAGGTACGTTTCTCCGCGGGAAGCCTCGGTAACCAGCAGGTAAGTAACTATGCATGGATTGAAACCATTACAGGGAACAAGACTGACAGCTACAGTTATACATTTGATTATGTGGAAAACGGTAAGTATTCAAGTATCTCGGATCCGATTTCTGACGGTCTGACTTGGGAGACCGTCACAACGTATGACCTTGGACTTGATATGTCGTTCTTTGATACACGCCTCAATTTTACGGTGGACGGCTACATCCGTGATACAAAGAACATGTTGACCACTTCGCTGACCTTGCCTGATGTATATGGAGCCAAGACACCGAAGGCAAACTGTGCTGACCTGAGGACGCAGGGATGGGAACTCTCTGTGTCTTGGAAAGATTCCTTCAGTCTTCTCGGCAGACCTTTCAGCTATAACGTTTCCGCAACATTAGGAGACTACATAACACACATTACAAGGTATCACAATCCTGACGGACTTATCTCTGAACATTACGTAGGCAAGAAACTAGGAGACATCTGGGGATATCATGTCGACGGACTCTTCAGAACAGACAGAGAAGCCGCGGAATATCAGGCGACAGTCAATGATGAGGCTGTAAACAAGAGGGTATACCAGTGTACAGGTCCTTACGGCAATTATCTGAGGGCCGGAGATGTAAGATATGCGGATCTTGACGGAGACAAAAAGATCACTCAGGGTTCGGGAACGTTGGAAGATCATGGAGACATGCTCATCATCGGTAACACCAACCCTCGTTACAACTACTCGTTCCGTCTCGGATTCAACTGGTTCGGACTTGACGTGTCGGCATTCTTCCAGGGAATCGGTCATCGAGACTGGTATCCTGTATCAGGACAGTCCTCATATGACTTCTGGGGACCATATGCCTTCCCTCCTACATCGTTCATCCACACCGAGTTCTATGACAATGTGTGGACTGAGACCAACAGAAATGCATATTTCCCTCGTGCACGTGGTTACAATGCATATGGCAACGGAGCTCTCGGAACGACCAATGACCGCTATCTCCAGAATCTGGCCTACCTGCGTTTCAAGAATCTGACAGTAGGTTATACTGTTCCAAAGAAACTTACCCGTAAGGCTAAGATAGAGCAGATCCGTGTATACTTCTCTGGAGAGAACCTCTGGTACTGGTCTCCGATCAAGAAGTACACCAAGACTATGGATCCGGAACTTGCAGGATCATCGAAGACAGCCACCAAGAATGCCGGTGTTGGTTATGCCTATCCAAGGACATTCTCTGTGGGTATTGACATCCAGTTTTAAGCAAAGGAGGAAAGAGAAATGAAAAACATTTTCAGATTATTGACAGCCGCTGTCATTGCGGCAATGTCCGTGAGTTGTGACCTGACTCTCTATCCTGAGGATGCCGAAAGCCCTGAGGTTTATTTCAAGTCAGAAGCACATTTCGAGCAGTGGACAAATTATCTATATGCCGGTCTCCTGGATAGCCCGGACGCGGTTTCCAGATACAATGCAGATGACATGGTAGACAAGAGCATGGGTAATATAATCCAGGGTCTTCGTCTTGCATCAGACGATATGTCTTCTAACAACGAGTGGGACTGGGATATGCTCAGACGCATAAACACGTTGCTGGAGAATTCATCTAATTGTCAGGATGAGGCTTTGAGAACAAAATATGACGGAATCGCTTACTTTTTCAGGGCTTACTTCTATTTCCAGAAGGTAATGCGTTTCGGTGATGTGCCTTATTATGACAAGGTACTTGAATCTACCGATACAGATTTTCTGAACAAAGCCCGCGATGACAGAGAATATGTCATGGATAAGGTCATGGAGGACTTTGACCGTGCGATTGACATGATACCGGCTGATAAAGATCCGAATTCGGCACGTGTGACCAAGTGGGTGGCTCTTGCCATGAAATCCCGTGCTGCCCTTTTTGAGGGAACCTGGAGAAAGTATCATGGACTTGGGAACGCAGACAAGTTTCTTGAGCAGGCGGCTGCAGCAGCCAAGACCTTCATCGATGAAAGCGGATACACACTGTATAATCAGGGAGCAGAACCATATCGTGATCTTTTCTGCAGCGATAAGGCCAAGACAGAAGAAGTCGTTCTTGCACGCCTGTACCAGTTTGAAACACTTAACATTGCAAACTCAGTGCAGTTCAACATCCGTAATGATGCCCAGGGTTTCACGCGTCGTTTCATGAATCATTATCTGATGGCAGACGGTACACGTTTCACAGATGTTCCAGGACATGAGACAATGTTCTATACGGACGAGACCAAGAACCGTGACCCGCGTATGGCTCAGACAGTTTTATGTCCCGGTTACATAATAAAGGATGAAACCAAGACCACTCCGAACGACATGACTTCCCTCACAGGATATGAGCCTATCAAATTCGTTGCCTCATCCGCTCACAGCGGTGCATCAAAGGGAACGATGGACTGGCCTCTTGTACGTGCTGCGGAGATTTATCTTAACTATGCAGAGGCTTTGGCTGAACTGTCTCCAGGCAGACTTGATCAGAATGCACTTGATATCTCTGTAAATAAGATCCGCGAAAGGGCGAAGATGCCGCCAATCATGTTGTCTGCAGCCAATACGTACATTGACCCGTTCATGGAGTCATGCTATCCTGAAGTTCCGGCTGGGGCAAACAAGGGTATCATCCTTGAAATCAGAAGAGAGCGTACCATCGAACTCGTAAACGAAGGATTCCGCCAGTGGGACATGCTTCGCTGGAAGGAGGGAAAACAGATGGTAAATGACGGCAAGCCTTATTACGGCATCTACTTCCCGGCGGAAGGTCTCTATGATATGGATGGAGACGGAAAGAACGATCTTGAGATATATTCTTCTGTTCAGCAAAGTAAACCGGCAGACGGTCTTACTGTCAAGAAGATAGGTTCGGATCTGGTTCTTTCCGAGGGAACTTACGGATATGTGGTCGCATGGTCTACTTTGACATGGAAATGGAATGACAGAGAGTATCTCTGGCCGATACCGGCAGACCAGAGGGTTCTTACAGGAGGAGTCCTGACCCAGAATCCGGGATGGACTGACAGTACAAACTTTAATTAGACATGGAAATGAAACTTAAGGATATGATCGTATTTTGTGTTTCAGTCCTGATGGTACTGTCAGGCTGTAACAAATATGACGACTCGTCTCTGTGGAATGACATCGACAAGTCATATAATCAGCTTACCGAAATAAAGGCAAGACTGGATTCTCTGACTGCTCAGATTGATTTTCTCTCAGCGGTTGTCGAAGACGGTGCCATCACAGGCATAACAAAGAACAGTGATGGAGGATACACCGTGAACTACAAGGGAGCGGACAATGAGGAAAAGACTGTCTCAATTGCTTCCAAGAGCGATATCACTACCGACCCGATCATTGGCACAAAGGAAGATGGCGGAGTGCTTTACTGGACTGTTACTGTTGATGGAAAGACCGATTATCTCAAAGATGTCGACAATGCCAAGATTCCGGTTGCGGGACGATCTCCGTTATTCACCATCAATGGTGATGGATTCTGGTGCATCAATGGAAACCCTCTCAAGGATGCATCAGGCAACCAGATAAAGGCAGAAGGCAAATCTGTTTCAGTAATTTCACACATAGAGAAAAACTCTGACGGAAATGCAGTCCTGACGCTTGCTGACGGTTCGGTGGTTGAGGTTCCTCTTTTTGAAGCCTTCAATTTGAGCCTGTTCCATAATGAAACGGAATTCATGAATAAGCTTGATCTGGAAGGTATCACTTCTGACGTTGTCATCAAATATGTGATCGGAGGTCCGGCTGCAGATCAGACAATCGTAAAGATTGTGAGAAAGAACAATCTTGAAGCTAAGGTAGATGCTGCTTCTCAGACCATTATACTTACCTGTCCGAAAGGCTTTGAGGAAGGAAGCTTCGCTGTGATGGTTTCTGATGCAGAAGGCAACATCATTGTCCGTCCAGTATATATGACAGACAGGGCAGTCGCTCCTGAATATTATGGAATCAAGACAGCTGACGATATGGCAAAATTCGCCATGGCTGTCAATACCGGCGGCAACCTCAACAGATTCATGAATGAAGAAGGAACAGTCGTACTGCTTTCAGATGTGGATATGACGGGAGTGGAATCATGGATTCCGGTTGGAACAGTTGAAACTCCGTTTGAAGGTGTCTTTGACGGCAAGGGCTTCTCGATAAAGAACATCTCTTTGACCACTGATGTCACTTCTCAGCTTCATACCTCAATTTTCGGCGTGATCGGAAAGGCGGTAGTCAGAAATCTTACCGTGGGAGCAGAAGGTGATGTATGGACAATCACCGGAACAGCGGCAGCCAATACGGCAGTCGCCGGAATCGTTGCCAATGCTGGTGCAGGAGCAACAATCGAAAACTGTACTAACAATCTTTCATTTGATTTCAAGGCGGAAAATGCCAACAAGGCACTTGCAATGGTCGGTGGAATTGCTGCAGATGCGACAGGAACAACCATTACCAAGTGTACCAACAATGCCGATGTTCAGGTAAGAGACCTGATCAATACTGCAAACGGTGCGACCGGATTCAATCTTGGAGGAATCGTGGCATACGGAAAGTCGGAAATGGTTATCACGGATTGTATCAATAACGGTGACTTGGCAGCACCGGCCGGCAGGGGTGGTGGAATCATCGGAACCTTTGGCGGAGGAACGATTTCCAAGTGCGTGAATAACGGAACAATCGAGGATGATAAGTTCGGCCAGCATGCGGCAGCGGAAAAAGGATATGATTACAAGAGAATGGGTGGTCTTGTCGGAGGTACCAGCGGAACTACTTCAATCGAGGACTGCACCAACAATGGAACCGTAATCACATATCTGGGTTGTCGTACAGGCGGATTTGTCGGACATAATTCCGGTAATTTGAGCGGATGTGTCAACAATGGAAACATCTTTGGAAAGGCTGCTCATAATGATCATGGAGCAGCTTGGGCTGCTGGTTTTACAAGCAATAAGGACAATATCGTAAACTGTGCAGGTAATGGCCGGGTAGGAGACATTTCGCTGAAGGATACTCCAGAGGCAGCATCTTGTGCTTCCTATTACAATGCTTTGAAATATCAGTCGCTGAAGAGATTCAATCCTGAGGTGAACACTGTAGACTGGACAAAGGACTTCTATTTCGAGATGACCGAGACAGCATCAAAGCAGCTTGCACAGGGACTCAAATATTCTGCTTATCAGTGGAATAACGTTCCCCGCAAGATGCATGTCCTTGAAATAGACCTTACAAGTGCAGCATTCGATCTGACAACATCATTTGCTAATGATATCGTACCTAATCCGAATGCCAATTCCAACAACAATAACGGTTTCCGTATCCGCGAAACCCTCTCTCAGCTTTGTGAACGAAAAAGGAATGAAGGAGAAGATGTCCTTGCCGGCATCAACACCGGTTTCTTTGATTCAAACGACGGTTTTACACGTGGAATGCATATAGAAGAAGGTGAACCTGTATATGTCAATAACCAGAATGTAAGGAACAGTCTCGTAAACCATGCCTGGGCCTTCACCGTATTTACAGACGGAACGGCAAGTTGTGACAAGAAGGAATTCAAAGGTATATTTGAAGCAGCCGGCAAGGAGTACGAATACTTCTCGATCAATGACACGATCGTAAGGCTGGGACATAAGAATTATCCTGCCAATGTATACACTTCACGTTATAAGGAGATACCTCACTCAGAGCACCCTGAAATAACAAATCCTCTCAGCAAGAATGCTCTGTATCTTGTGGCTAAGTACAATAATTCTGTAATGACTGTAAATACAGGATATGCAGAGGCTACAGTGACAGCCCTTGCTGACGGACGTACTGTTGCCCTTGACAAGGCTCCGTATCTGACTGCAGCTGATGAGTTTGCTATCCAGCTCACAGGTGATGTCGCTACAGAAATAGCAGCAGCCGTAAAGGTAGGTGACGTCGTTAAGATCAAGGCGGAAGTTTCGGTAGGCGGACAGACAAAACCGATCTATACCCAGAACTCCACGATGTACCAGTTCTTAAAGAACGGAAAGGATAACAGTACAAGTGTTGCAGAGAATAGCTCAAACAGGACAACATACGATCCTGTTACATTTGTCGGAATCGATCAGGCTGGAACAAAGGTATGGCTCATAGAGGTGGACGGACGCCAGATTGACCTTTCGGCAGGAGTATGGACTTCTCTTGGAGTCAAGGCCTATGAAATGGCCCAGATTGCCTTAAGGCTTGGAGCATACAACATGACCCGTTTCGATGGTGGTGGATCGTCGGCAATGTGGGTGTATGCAGACGGGCAGGGCGGATTGGTCAACACGCCGTCGGACGCCAAGGGTGAACGCAGCTGTATGAACTACATTTATCTTCGTTCGAGGAAATAATCTTCAAAGACTGAAATGATGAAAAAGTTATTAAATATATTTTCAGTTCTTGCCGGAATCCTTTTGATTGCATCATGTACCTATGATGATACACTGGTACGAGAGGAAATCGGAAAGGTAGAGGCAGAACTTTCGGAATACGAGCAGAAGATTGAAGGTCTTGAAGGCCAGATGTCTTCTCTGACATCGCTGGCAGGCAGCAGTTTCATATCCTATCTTGGAAATGATGAGGCAGGAAACTATGTCATCAGCTATATGGATAATGGTGGCGAGACAAAGACTCTCACACTTGCTGTGGACGAAGATGTGGTAACAGCTCCTCTCTTCGGTGCCGGAGAATCAGAAGGTTCTTTATATTGGAGGTACACACCAGATAACGGCAAGACCTGGAATTGGATTCTTGATGCATCAGAGGCAAAGATGCCTGTCGGAGGTGTAGAACCGCAGGTAGGCATCGATGCTGCCGGCTATTGGACAGTGAACGGGGAACAGGTTGTCGGCTCTGACGGCAAGCCGGTTCTTGCAAACGACGTGTCCAACACGCTCTTCAGATCCGTTCAATACAATGAGTCTACAGGATATGTGGAATTCACCCTTGTAGACGGGACAACTTTCAATGTCAAGATGTATGAGGCTCTCGATATAGTTTTCGATGCTCCGTCAATCATCGCCGTTCCGGATCCTGCCGTAACATCTAAGGTGGGATTTACAGTGATAGGCTCTCAGGCTGAGGAAGCAGTGATAGATTATTTCACCTCATACAATCTGAATGTAGAGATCGACAGGTATGCCAAGACCATCAATGCGACTCTTGTTTCAGGAGCAGAGGAAGGAAATGTCGTAGTCATGGTTTCTGCCGGAGAGAACGTCGTTCTTAAGCCATTGTTCTTCACAGCCGGTGAGGCAGTTATCCAGAAACCGGTGTGGGATAACAGATATGGCACAGGTACGGAAATCCATCTTCCGGGTGAACTTACAGAATTCGATATTGAAGTGTCACATAATATAGATTATGTGATGTCGATTTCCGAAGATTGCTCTGACTGGCTCAGGCTTGCTCCTGAAACAAAGGCAGAGATGGTCACTACAAGTCATTCTTTTGTGGCAGATTATTTTGAAAGCACTCTTGGTGCAGACAGAAAGGGAACTATTACATTCTACAACAAACTTTACGATGTGACTGTAGAAGTGACCGTCAGACAGACTCCGGTTGTTCCGGTCGGACCTGTCGTGCCTGGACTCTCCACTGGTGCGGACCTCGTGGCCTTTGCACAGGCTGTCAATGCCGGTGCAAGCACATCACGTTGGCAGAATGAAGCCGGTGAAGTTGTCCTTCTCAATGACATCGACCTTACAGGAATGACAGAATGGACTCCGGCAGGAGCAGGAACATCTACCGGAAATCCTGCATATCAGGTAGCAAGTTCTTTCTCAGGTGTCTTCAACGGACAGGGATTTGCAATCAAGGGCATAAACTGGACATTCAATATCAAAGATTCCGAGACTCATCTTTTCGGACTTTTCGGTGCAATCAAGGATGCGACGATCAAGAACCTTGTTCTTGGTGCCGAGGGAGATCAGATTACTGTTGTAGGTGTCAACGATAATGTGATTTCAGTAGGAGCACTTACCGGTTATGCGGAAAACTCGACTATCCTCGGAGTGACAAACAACGTCAGTGTCGTTCTTGCAGACAAGAATGCGGAAGTGCCGGGTGATAATCCGAATTCTACCCTTATGTGTCTTGGAGGTGTAGCCGGCTCAATCAAGGCTCCTATGCTCGTAGGAAGCAAGGATGAACCGGTGAAGAATCTGGGAACAGTAAAGACTGGTGCCATCAGTAATACGGCAAACGGAGGAACAGGTATGAACGTAGGAGGAATCGTAGCCTTTACAGTAGCTGTAGCAGACGTCGAACTGAAACTTGACTACTGCTATAACTACGGTGAGGTGAGTGCACCGGCCGGACGAGGTGGTGGACTTGTCGGAACCATCGGAGGAAATACGGGTGAGACAGCCGTAACAATACTGGGAAATTCATACAACTACGGACTTGTTCAGGACGATATCGTAGGAATGTTCGGTGGCGATACAAACCAGTATGACAGAAAGCGTATGGGCGGTCTTGTAGGTGGAACCGTTACAAACACCAAAGGAATCCGCATTGAGTATTGTGAGAACCACGGTAATGTATTTACGATTATAGGTTGCCGTACAGGTGGATTTGTAGGACACAATCAGGCGACCATCATCGGATGTGTCAACAAGGGTGTCATCCTCGGAAATGTCAACGCAGAAGGACATGGACCAGGATGGGCGTGCGGTTTCAACGGAGCCAAGGAACTTATCACTTCTTGTGCAATGGGTGGAAAGGTAGGAGATTGGGATACATACAAGAATGATCCGTCATCAGCTCCGGCGGCAACAGTGGACAATGCCGTTGCATATAAGAATTCTGAACGATTTGACCCTACCGTCAACTTCTAAATATCGTTTGTTATGAAGAGAATATTCAAATATATCATGCTTGCGTTCATCGTATCTATGGCGGCAGCCTGTACATTCGATGACTCGCAGCTGAAAGGTCAGCTTGATGATATCAAGGACCGAATTGAGAGGCTTCAGGGCCGTATTGATGCTGTAAATGTGCAGCTCAAGTCCTTGAATGCACTTACATCAGGAAATGCAATCACTTCCGTAGAAAAGAATTCGGAAGGCAAGTATGTGATTACATACAAGAACAATAACAACGAGGAGAAGGCTGTAGTCATTGCTGCCATGGACCAGATGGTCAACGTTCCTCTCCTCGGAGTAGAACTGGATTCACAGAACAATCTTTACTATTGGACTGTCACCGTGGATGGTGAAAAGACCTTCCTCATGAATGATGGTGAAAAGGTGCCGGTCAGCGGATACACGCCTAAGGTTTCTGTTGATGCCGATGGCTACTGGACAGTGAACGGGGAAAGGGTGAATGATGCCAATGGTCTTCCTATCGAGGCTAATGATGGCGAGAGCTGTGTATTCAAGGCCGTCGAGAAGAACGAGAAAGGTGATCTGGTGATCACTCAGGGTAATGGAAAAGTTATCACACTTCCTGTGCAGCAGGTGCTTAATCTGACACTTTCAGCAACAATCAACACTACTGTTGTAAATCTGGACCAGGCTTTGGAGATTGCATACGGAGTTTCCGGGGCAAATTCTGCAGATGCAATGGTGGCGGTTGCTGAAGCAGTTGGAGTAAATGCTGTGATAGACCGCAAGAAAGGAGTCATTACAGTTACATTCCCAGAAGGTTTCACTTCCGGTTACATGATAGCACTTGCAAATGACTTTGCCGGTCATACAGTCCTTCGTCCGATCTTCTTTGAAAAGGCAAAGAGCGACAAGATAGAGATCAGGACAGCAGAAGAACTTGTGGCATTTGCATCTGATGTAAATGCGATGACAGGAGCAGAAAAAATGAAGGTATTCCTTATGAATGACATCGACATGAAGGATGTCACTGCTTGGACTCCTATCGGAAACGGTAAGTTCGTCGGATCTGTTTCAGGCGGAAATAAGCATGTCTCAACATATGAGGGTGCTGCATTCATGGGTACATTCGACGGTCAGGGATACAGCATCAGGAACCTCAAGCTTGTCGCTGACCTAAGTGCAGACCAGACAGCATACGGTCTTTTCGGAGTCCTTGACGGCGCTACAGTCAAGAACCTCACAATCGGAGCGCCGGAGGGAGACTCAAGTGAACTTTCATTCCATTCTGCAAACGGATCGGATGTGGGTGTGATTGCCGGTGCTGTGATGTCCTCAACTATCGAAAACTGCGTGAACTATGCTCCAATGCATGCAAGGGGAACAGGTGTTGATAAAGTCCGTGCCACAATGGGTGCATTCGCTGGATTTGTATATGCAGACGAAGAGAAGGGCGGTTCAGTACTGAAGGATCTTGTCAACTACGGTTCTATCAAGGCTGAAGGAGACAAGAACACCCAGAACGGAGCCACTTCAGTAATGGCGGCAGGTATTGCCGGTATTACAAACGGTACCACTAACATTACGACAGTACGCAACTATGTCGTCAACTGTATAAACTACGGTGACATGACTTCGTCGGTTCCTCGTACATCGGGAATCATCGCAGCTGTCAACCAGTTCACTGACGTTGAGCGTTGCAAGAACTACGGTAACCAGATCAATAGCAATGCCGGTACACGCGTAGGTATGATTACAGCCACAATGACCTTCCGCACTATGCTTAAGGACTGTGAGAACCACGGTGACGCCATAATGACAGGAGGATCAGGTGCTCAGGTCGGAGGTCTTGTATGTCTTCTTAACTCCAATACCGAGTGCGTCATCAGCGGTGGCGGTAACTACGGTAAGATCATCAGTGATGTAGCTGCTTCTCCGAGCGGTTACAAGGGAACTCTTGTTGCCAACTTCAGCAAGTTCGAAAAGGTTGAGAATGTCGTTGCCGGCGGTAGCGTAGGTACATACAACGGCGGTGAGTACGTGATGGAGACCATCACTGAAGACAACTACATGGACTATATCGGTAAGTATAGCGCTACAAATGCAGAGAAGATCACCAACATCATCTTCCAGGGGGAGGACGTACCTGTTCCAGGTATCGCTACTGCTCAGGATATGGTTGACTTTGCTGCTGCCGTGAACTCCGGTGCTTCAATCGAGAAATGGCAGGATGCTCAGGGAGCTGTTGTTCTCCTGAACGACATCGATATGAAGGATATCGCTTCATGGACCCCTATCGGAAACGGTAAGTTCAATGGTTCTGTGACAGGCGGAAACAGCCATGTCTCTACATACGAGGGTGCAGCATTCACCGGCGTATTTGACGGAAAGGGATATAGCATCAGGAACCTCAAGCTGGTCGCTGACCTTACAGCAGACCAGACAGCATACGGTCTGTTCGGTATCCTTGACGGTGCTACAGTGAAGAACCTCACAATCGGTGCTCCTGAGGGAGATTCATCTGAGCTTTCATTCCATTCGGCAAACGGATCGGATGTAGGTGTTATCGCCGGAGCAGTCATGTCTTCGACTATCGAGAACTGCGTGAACTATGCTCCGATGCATGCAAGAGGAACAGGCGTGGATAACGTCCGTGCCACAATGGGTGCATTCGGCGGATTCATCTATGCAGATGAGACTAAGGGCGGTTCTGTATTGAAGGACCTTGTCAACTACGGTACAATCACAGCAGAAGGTGACAAGAACACCAAGAACGGAGCTACTTCAGTAATGGCGGCCGGTATCGCCGGAATCACAAATGGTACCACAACCATCACTTCTGTACGTAATCTTGTTTATAATTGCGTGAACTACGGAGAGATGACATCGTCGGTTCCACGTACTTCCGGAATTGTCTCAGCAGTCAACCAGTATACCGATGTAGAGCTCTGTAAGAACTATGGTGACCAGACCAACAGCAATGCCGGTACACGAGTAGGTATGATCACTGCCATCATGGCCAATTACACTTCATTGAAGGATTGTGAGAACTATGGTGACGCCATAATGACAGGAGGATCCGGTGCTCAGGTAGGAGGTCTTGTGTGTCTGCTCAACCATGCTTCATGTTCAGTCACCGGTGGTGGAAACTACGGAAACGTCATAAGTGATGTAGCTTCGCCTCAGACCGGTTACAAGGGACTCCTTGTGGCAAACTTCAGCAAGTTCGAGAAGGTCGACAATGTTGTTGCAGGCGGAGGCCTCGGAACCTATAACGGCGGCAATTATGTAATGGAGGCAATCACTTCCGATAATTATATGACCTATATCGGAAGGTATTCATCTGCAAGCAAGATCACCAATATCATCTTCAACGGACCTGCAGAGGAGACTCCTGGTATCAGTACAGCTCAGGATCTCGTTGACTTTGCTGCTGCAGTAAACTCAGGTGCTTCGATCGAGAAGTGGCAGGCTAAGGACGGAGGAGTAAACCTCCTTGCCGACATCGACCTTTCATCAGTAGAGAACTGGGTTCCTATCGGAAACGCAAAATGTGCTGCCGGTGCTGCAGATCCAGTGATCGAAGGCAAAGCATGGACTGGCAAGTTCGACGGAAACGGACGCAAGATCAGCGGTCTTAAGATGGTTGCCGCAGGTACAGAGGATGGAGCACATTACGGACTCTTCGGAGTCCTCGCTCCAGGTGCCCTCGTACAGAACTTCATCATCGATTCTTCATGCTCTCTTGAGGTCACTTCATCAGCTGTGACAGCAAACGGAGTCCTTGCAGGATATGTTTACGATGCAACCGTACGTGACGTGACCAGCTATGCTCCTATGACATTCAAGGGTCAGGCCGGAGACAAGAAGTTCATGAGTATGGCTCTTGTAGGCCAGATGTACTGCGAGAAGGAAGGCGTGGTGATGGACAGCTGCCATAACTATGGCGAGATCGTGGCAGAGAACACCGTAAACCTTCAGGCAGGTGCTACAGCATACCATATAGCAGGTCTCGTAGGATTCGCTCACGCGCTCAGCGGAGCTCCTGTGATGACTACGATTTCAGACTGCTCTAACTATGGTAACATGACCTCAGCTACTGCACGTACTTCAGGTATCGTTGCAGCCTGCAACAGGAACGTCCAGCTGAGCAACTGCGTAAACCATGGAGATCAGTTCAATACATTCCCTAAGCAGGGCGGCGGACGTCTCGGAAACATCACATGCAACATCACTGCAGGATGTTCGATGACAGGATGCATCAACTATGGTGACCTCATCTCGACAACAGGTGCACGTTCAGGAGGTATCGCATCCCTTACCAATACAGCCGTATTCGAGAACTGTGCGAACTATGGCGAGATTCTCTCTGATGACGCTAACCGCGGACTCTTCTGGGGATATAACGGTTCCGTACATACATGGAAGAACTGTGTTGCCGGCGGTAAGGTCGGAACATACAACAACGGCTCTCCAGTGTATGATTCTTATACAGAAGAAAATAAGGTCAAGTACCTCGGCGTATTCAAGGCGGGAGTAGACTCAGTACTTGAAAACATTACCTATCAGCTTGGTACAACTCAGCCTGGTGCCGGTGAAGGCGAGGCTGAACTCAGCATTCTCTTTATCGGAAACAGCTTCACCAAGGATGCGGTAGAGCACCTTCCAGGCCTCCTCAAGGCAGCTGGCCTTGACAAGGTCCAGCTCACTCACATGTACTATGGAGGACGTCTCGTGTCTGAGTACTATGCAGGCTGGAGCACATCAAGCGACTATAAGTGCTATGAGTGTGGCCCTGGCGCGACAACATGGACAGAAACAACAGGTAAGACTCTCAAGCAAGTGGCTGAAAGCCGCAGCTGGGACATCATCACCATCCAGGAGCATACAGGCAACGCTGCAGCATGGAAATGGAATTCTACTGCACAGACCAACCTCCAGGGCATGATCAACAGCGCGAAGGCAACCCAGACAGGTGCAATGCCTAAGTTCTACTACATCATGTCACAGGCATACTTCAACATGGGCAAGATCGGAAGCGGCTCGCAGCCTTCGATAACCTGGACAGACCAGGCGGGTATGTGGGAAGTGATTGCAGCCTTCGGAAAGAACGTGATGGCCAATGTGTCGTTCGACGGCATCATCTCTACAGGTGTGATGCTCCAGAACCTCCGTACATCTCCTCTTGACAACGAGATGAACCTTACACGTGATGGATATCATATGGACAACGGAATCTCACGTTATGGTGCAGCATGCACAGTGTTCGAGTCTCTCATTACTCCAAAGTATGGAATCAAGCTTGACGGCAATTCATACCGTTATGCTGTGGAGAATACCAGCACTTCAGCTTACTGTACTCCGGTGACCGATGCAAACGCACCTGTAGCCCTCAAGGCGGCGAGGTATGCGATCGAGAATCCATATGAAGTGACCGACATGTCTGATGTCAAGGAAGATCTTCCTGGCAACAGCATCGGAGATGTGGACTATGAAGAAGGAAGCAAAGAATAATCGACAGCGTTATGAGAAACAGAATATTTTCCATCATGGCCGGCCTGCTCGTGATAGCAGGATGTGCCAAGGAGGTTGCTCCAGAGCACTCTCCAGCAGATTATGACTTCCTTGTCCTGAAAGCGGACTGGGCAGATCTCACAAAGACTGATATGAATGAGGGAAACAGCACCTGGGAGGCAGGTGACAAGATCACTGTCGTGTATGACGGAGCGGCATATGAGTATGTAGCCGAGTCGGCAGGTGAGACAACCACATTCACAAGTACTGCAGGTATAGCATCATACGATCCTGCAAAGTCCCTCGTGGCATATTATCCTGCAACAGACGTTGCAGGAACAATAAAGGTGGAGTCTGAGAAGGCTCTCACATTCAAGGAAGGAACACAGACAAACACATCTTGTGCACCGCTTGTGGGAACACCGAAGGATGACAACCTCCAGAACGGTGCCCTCAGCGTTGTGTTCAGCAATGTGTTCTCGGTTCTCGAGCTCCGCATCGATGCGGGTGAGCTTGCCGGAACAGCAAAGTCAATCAAGGTCGAGCCGGCTTCAGCTGAAGATTTTGAGGGATACCTCAGCTTCACCGGAACAGTGGACCCTGTGACTCTTGCAGTGACTCCGGCGGAGAACGGAACAGGCAACAGCATCACCCTCAATCTTCCTGAGAATACAGATCCTAAGCAGGCTATGACACTCAAGTTCCCAGTCGGCCGTTTCTCGACTGCCAGCGGACTCAAGGTCACCTTCACTACCAGCGAAGGAACATATTCAAGAAGCGTCTACAAGACAGGCGTGACTTCATATGTGCAGAAGGGTGATAAATTCTACGCACGACATTTGGCAAAGCCAATGTATGCGTTTGCAAATGCAGGCGGTATCGCTACCGCTGAGGACCTTATTGCCTTTGCCGCAGCAGTAAATGCAGGCGAGAGTATTGTCAACTGGATGAATGCAGACGGAAAGGTTGTCCTTCTGAATGACATTGACATGTCTTCTGTTACTTCATGGACTCCAATCGGAGCATCTGCATTCTCTTGGGCAAGCAATGCTCTTTCTCTTACTTCAGGAAAGATGTTCACAGGTTACTTCGACGGACAGGGATACAAGCTCAAGAACTTCAAGATGGTGTGTGACAATGCTACAACAGGCGGAGCATGGGGACTCTTCGGAGGTCTAGGTGCAGGTGCAGTTGTTGAGAACATCGTATTCGACGAGACTTGTTCTCTTGAAGTGAAGGCAACAGCACCGACAGATTGTGGAGTGATTGCTGGAATGATCTGGGATGCCAAGGTCCGCAACATCACCAACAATGCTGCCATGAAATTCGACGGAAACGGTGGCGACAACAAGAGAATGACTATGGCAGTTGTAGGAATGGCATTCGCGGAGACAGACAGTACTGTCATCAGCAAGGTCATCAACAACGGCAAAATAGTGGCTGCAGCAGGTGGTAACACCAAGAATGGCGGTACGGCAGTGCAGGTTGCCGGTATCTTAGGATTCGGCACCAACCATCTGAACAGTTCTGATATCGTTGCGGTTCTTGACTGTGTGAACAAGGGAGACATCGAGTCTGCCACTGCACGTGCTTCGGGTCTTGTTGCGGCCTGCAACAGATATACCCACGTACGTGGATGTGATAATTATGGAGACAATCTGAATACATTCAAGACATCAGGTGGTGCTCGTCTTGGTAACATCACATGTATTACGGGAGCGGGTTCTGCCATATACAATTCAAGGAACTTCGGTGACCTGATCTCTACTACTACCGGTGCTGTGGGTGGTGTGCTTTGTCTTGTCAATTCTGATGATAATGTCCTGGATGGTGTTGAAACATACGGAAGAGTAATTTCTGACAAGGCCAATAATTCTTATAAGGGATCTTTCTTCGGCCAGTGCTCGAAGAAGGCTACAATAAGGAATTGTGTCTGCGGAGGTACTGTAGGTATGTACAACGGCGGAACTTATGACGTGGTGGAAGTCAATGCAGACAACTACTTCGACTACATCGGTCAGGTAGGAGCAACCGCTGTCAATGTGACCAAGGAAAACATCAGGTACGGAAAACTATGATTTTTTCATAGAAGTTGATCAAAAAAAAACAGTAAATTAGTGGTCTGTTTCGACGGACCACTTTTTAATTGATAACTAATACCGATTCAATATGAAAAAGATTATCTATTTTTGTCTTGCTGCGGCAGCAATGATTATCGCCTCTTGTGCTCAGCAGCCACAGTATGCCAACAGGGCTGAGAAGATCCTGGCAGAAATCAATGATCCGAATTCTGATTATGTGGTTGTCATCTCCCATCGTGGAGACTGGAGAAACTATCCGGAGAACTCCATACCGGCTATTGAGTCGGTCATACGTATGGGAGTAGATATGATGGAACTGGATGTGAAGATGACCAAGGACAGTGTCCTTGTCCTCATGCATGACAAGACCATCGACAGAATGACGAACGGAAAGGGAAAAGTATCCGATATAACCTATGATTCCCTTATGACATTCAGGATGAAGAGGGCTCATAATGTGGCAACGGACTCATTGAGGGTACCGACTCTTCGCGAGGCCCTTCTGTGCTGTAAGGACAGGATTCTTGTAAATGTGGACCACGCATATCCTTATTATGATGAAATTGTAAAGCTTACAGAAGAACTGGGAGTCACCGGTCAGGTGCTGATGAAGGGCAAAAGCGGGCTCGATAAGGTCAGCGAAGATATGTCAAAACATGAGAACAACCTTCTTTACATGCCGGTTATCGACATCAACAAGCCTAAGGGACAGACTCTTTTTGCTGAATATCTTGAAAGAGGAGTTGTACCAATGGCCTTCGAGGTATGCTGGCAGAAGCCGGGAGAAGAAATCGACAACTGTGTAAAGGAGATACACAGGATGGGCTCCAAGCTTTGGGTAAATACATTTTGGCCATCTGTGTGCGGAGGATTTGGAAACGATGATGATGCTGCTCTTGAAGCTGCTTCTGCTGCAGACGTATATGAACAGTACATCAATATGGGGGCAACGATGATCCAGACCGACCGTCCGGAAATGCTCCTTGAATATCTGCGTTCGATCGGACGTCATGACTGATACTAATCATTCCACATAATGCTTAACAGGATAATCAATTTCTACCAGGTAAGTGCCCCGTCTGTGGACAAGGTACCTGAGGGCCAGGCCGACAAGAAGTATAAGAGACTAAGGTTTCAGGCTTTTGTCGCAGCAACATTAGGCTATAGTCTTTATTACGTATGCCGTACATCACTAAATGTGATGAAGCAGCCGATAATAGACTCCGGAGCCCTTGATGCCACCCAGTTGGGTGTCATCGGAGCATGTCTTTACTGGACCTATGCCGTGGGTAAATTCGTGAACGGTTTTCTTGCCGATTACTGCAACATAAAGAAGTTCATGGCTACAGGACTTGTAATCTCCGCCTTTGCCAACTTCATCATGGGTGTGATCGGAATATGGGAAGGAGCTGCGGGAATAACCGGTTCCCTCATGTTTGTGATGTTTGCCATCATGTGGACTCTTAACGGATGGTCTCAGTCTATGGGTTCCCCTCCGGCCATCATTTCCCTTTCCAGATGGTATCCTCTCCGTATCAGAGGAACCTACTATGGTTTCTTCAGTGCGTCGCATAATTTCGGAGAAGGTCTTGCATTCATCTTTGTGAGTCTTCTCGTTTCGGCTGCCGGCTGGCAGTGGGGCTTTTTCGGAGCAGCTCTTGCCGGTGCTATCGGTGTGACCCTCATCGCCCTCTGGCTTCACGACACCCCGGAAAGCAAGGGACTGTCTCCGGTAGAGGTCCTTGCAGGTGAAAAGACTCAGGAACAGCTTGACCAGGAAGCTGCCGAGAAAAAGGCAGGTGCAGCAGATGCCGCACTTGAGACAAAACGCATCCAGAGAGCAGTGCTGCGCAATCCGGGAGTCTGGATTCTTGCACTTTCAAGTGCATTCATGTATATGAGCCGTTATGCCATCAATGAATGGGGAATGTTCTTCCTTCAGAAGACAAAGGGATTCGAGCTCCTCGAAGCCTCTTCAATAATAGCGGTGAACACTGTTGCCGGAATCCTAGGTACGGTTTCGGCAGGATGGATCTCGGACACTCTTTTCAAGGGTGACAGAAAATGGCCGGCACTTGCTGCCGGAGTCATGGAGGCTGTAGCCCTTGCACTCTTCCTTTACGGAGGCGACGGTTGGGTTGTCAATATCGCAGCGATGGCCCTCTTCGGTATCGCCATAGGCGTACTTATATGCTTTGTCGGAGGACTTATGGCAGTTGATCTTGTTCCAAGAAAAGCGACAGGTTCTGCCCTCGGCATAGTCGGACTGGCTTCATATGCTGCAGCTGGCCTTATGAATATCATCAGCGGATGGCTTATTGACGGTCAGGCTGTCAGAGATGCGGCCACGGGCGAGATTCTCCAGTATGATTTCACATATGTGTCCATATTCTGGATCGGAGCAGCAATAATCTCTTTCCTTCTCCCTATTCTGAACTGGGGCAGGAAAAAGCAGGAAATATAGTCTTATAGTCATGAAAAGAACAATAACTTCAGTGTTCGCTTTTATGATTCTCTGTGCCTCAGCCTTTGGCTGGGGCCGTGAGGGTCATGAGGTGATTGCCAAGATTGCAGAAAGACATCTGGAACCTTCGGCAAAAAAGAAGGTTGAAAAATATCTCGGTAACCGTTCGGTCGTCTATTATGCAAAATGGATGGACGATTACAGACATACGGATGAGTATAAGTTCACCAGTCCATGGCATGTGGCTTCGGTGGGTAAGGACCTGAAGTATGCCCCTGAAAAGGAAAAAGGAGATGCTGTATACGGTATAAATCAGGCTATGGAAATCCTTAGGGATTACAGGGAGCATGATGACTCTACTGTCTGCGTAAACATCAAGTATCTCCTGCATCTGGTCGGTGATATGCATTGTCCAGCCCATATCAAATATGAAGGACGTGACCAGAGTTTCAAGGTAGACTTCGGAGGTGGATACATCAAGCCTCGCAAGGAAATGAACATCCACTCGGTCTGGGATATGGCGGCAATCCAGTCATGCCGTATATGGTCAGTAGGAGACTATGCCCAGGAAATTGACCGTCTATCCAGAAAAGAAGTAAAGGAAATCATGTCAGGAACTCCTGAAGAGTGGATGTATGACAATGCTGTCCGTTGTCTTGTCCAGTTCGATATGGCTTTTCCCGGCGAAAATATCGCCCAGGACTTTGTAAATGCCGCCATGCCTCTGATAGAGACTCAGATGCTTTATGCCGGCCTCAGGCTGGCTGCGATCCTGAATTCATTGTTCTGACGGGAACCGTCTCCTCTTTTGGAGGCAACAAATATCCAAGAGATCAATAGAATAAGGACAAACTTTCGAGACCGAACCATACTCGGGAGTTTTGCAAATATAATAAAAAGGTCAATATGTGATGCGGGAGAATTTAACTTTGTTACATAATGTTGCTGTTTTGCTTTAAAATTAACGCGTTAGGGGCTTGCTTTTCTCGAAATATTAAATAATTTTGTTGTCCCTAACGGAAAAGCACATAAACACTATAACATTATGAACAACCTATTCTACCTTGTACCGGCGGCGGCAGTCATAGCACTGTTGTTTGCCTACATTTTCTTCCGTCAGATGATGAAGGAAAGCGAAGGAACAGCGACAATGAAGCAGATCGCTCAGTTCGTGAGAGAAGGAGCCATGGCTTATCTGAAGCAGCAGTACAAAATCGTGATCATCGTATTCGTTGTACTTGCTGCTCTTTTTGCAGTATTGGCTTACTTCGGAGTGCAGAACAGCTGGGTGCCTTTCGCATTCCTTACAGGAGGTTTCTTCTCAGGTCTTGCTGGCTTTGTCGGCATGAAGACAGCTACCTATGCGTCAGCCAGAACAGCCAACGCAGCCCAGAGATCACTTAACTCGGGTCTTAAGGTCGCTTTCCGAAGCGGTGCCGTGATGGGTCTTACAGTTGTAGGTCTCGGACTTCTTGACATCGCAATCTGGTGGATCATCCTCAATCAGTTCGTTGACATCGAGGGAACACAGAAGCTTGTCTTCATCACCACAACCATGCTTACCTTCGGTATGGGTGCCTCTACACAGGCTCTTTTTGCACGTGTCGGCGGAGGTATCTACACAAAGGCAGCCGATGTCGGAGCTGACCTTGTAGGTAAGGTTGAGGCAGGTATTCCTGAGGATGACCCTCGTAACCCAGCTACAATCGCAGACAATGTAGGAGATAATGTAGGTGACGTTGCAGGTATGGGTGCAGACCTTTATGAATCATACTGCGGTTCGATCCTCGCAACAATGGCCCTCGGAGCAGCGGCGTATTCTGCAGTCGGAACAGAGGCTCAGATGAAGGCCATCCTTGCACCAATGATCATTGCAGCAATCGGTGTGGCACTTTCCATCATCGGAATCTTTGTCGTACGCACCAAGGAAGGAGCAGGCATGCAGCAGCTTCTCAAGTCGCTCAGCCGCGGAACCAATCTCAGCTCCATCCTCATCGCAGCCGCAACATTCGGCATCATGTATCTTCTTGGAATGGAGAACTGGTGGGGCTTCTCACTTTCAGTAGTAGTCGGCCTTTTGGCAGGTGTGATCATCGGTCAGGCAACAGAATACTACACTTCTCACTCATATCGTCCGACCCAGAAGCTTGCTGAATCAGCAGAGACAGGCCCTGCAACTGTAATCATTTCCGGTGTAGGTCTCGGTATGCTTTCAACAGCAATTCCTGTAGTTACAATTGCAGTAGCCATCCTTCTTGCCTATCTGTGTGCTAACGGTTTCGACCTTTCATTCTCGGCTGACAGCCTCTCTACAGGTCTTTATGGAATCGGTATCGCAGCAGTCGGAATGCTTTCTACTCTCGGCATCACCCTTGCGACAGACGCATACGGCCCTATCGCCGACAATGCCGGTGGTAATGCACAGATGAGCGAACTTGACCCTGAGGTACGTAAGCGTACGGATGTCCTTGATGCTCTTGGAAACACAACAGCAGCAACAGGAAAGGGATTTGCAATCGGATCGGCAGCCCTCACAGGACTTGCTCTCCTTGCATCCTACATAGAGGAAATCAAGATCGGTCTTGACCATCTTGGAAAGCAGATTACAAATGTAGCCGGCGATCTGATCAATGCCGCAGATGCAACTATTCCTGATATCATGGCATACTATCATGTAGACCTGATGAATCCGGTTGTTCTCGTAGGTGTATTCATCGGTGCGATGATGTCATTCCTCTTCTGCGGACTTACAATGAATGCTGTTGGACGTGCTGCACAGAGCATGGTTACAGAAGTTCGCCGTCAGTTCCGTGAAATCAAGGGTATCCTCACAAGAGAGGCTACTCCGGACTATGCACGTTGCGTGGAAATCTCAACAAAGGGTGCTCAGCGTGAAATGCTTCTTCCATCTATCATCGCCATCATCGTTCCTGTCCTTGTAGGTCTGATTCTCGGCCCTGCAGGTGTCATGGGTCTTCTTATCGGAGGTCTTGGCTCAGGATTCGTTCTCGCAGTATTCATGTCCAACTCAGGTGGAGCATGGGACAATGCCAAGAAGTATGTAGAGGAAGGCCACCTCGGCGGCAAGAACTCAGAGGCTCATAAGGCGACAGTTACAGGTGACACAGTCGGTGACCCATTCAAGGATACATCAGGACCGTCGCTCAACATCCTCATCAAGCTTATGAGTATGGTGTCCATCGTCATGGCAATGCTTACAGTAGCGATCCACTAATAGAGCAGAATTACAATGACGGAATCATAACCGTCCCCTATAAAGCAAAGCCGACCCAGAAGGGTCGGTTTCGCTTTATCGATTTCTCCACTCGCTTCGCCCGGTCGTAATCGGCTTGCCGCTTGAGCACCAGCGAAAGAAATGACAACCTCTGTCGTGACGTGCGACCACAAAATTTGGAATTTATGGGGGGGGCTTAGTATATTTGCCTTTCTAAGAAAAATCAAAACACCATGAGATACTTTTTGACCATATTGATGCTATCACTGTCATTGACAGCCCTCTCACAGACTATAGTCGGTGAAACACCTGATGTACTTCCGGAATTTCAGCCTCATGCTGTCTGTGACACAATCATTATTGAAGAAGGGATACGCTATGAAGGGCAGTGGCCTGATGGCGAGGGTGTGCTGTATGACATGAACAGAGGACTGTTTTTCGGAGAATTCCGCTCAATGCAGCCTCATGGGGTCTGCACTGCCTATTTTACAGACGGCGGACGCTATCAGGGCCAGATGCAGGATGGGAAGGAACATGGATATGGTCACTATTTCTCCACTTCGGGAAAAATCTTTGCCGGAAAATTCGAGGACAACAGGGCCCATGGCATCGATACCCTTTATTATCCCGACGGAAAGGTGTTCATCGGTGTGGTAGTAAGGGGAACACCTAACGGTTATGGAGAGAAATATGATGCCATCCCAGAAAAGCTTGCAGGCAGAAAACCTGTTTTCCGGGAGCGGAACCTGACAGAGGAGCAGAAGACATGGCTGAAGGAAAATCATTTCATAGCCCCTCTTTTCAAGGGACAGAGGCTTTCAAGCCGTGCCTTTACGAAATGGGTGAATTCTCAGCTCAAATATCCCCGTCAGGCAAGTAAAGACGGGAAACAGAACAAGGTCCATGTGGAGTACTGGCTTGATGAAACAGGCCGTATCACAGACATCACCATCCTTGACAGCGGTGGCCCTCTCTTTGACGAAGAGGTAAAGAGGGTGCTTAAAAAGGCACCGAAGTGGACTCCTGCATATCGCGGTGGCAAACCGGTCAGATTCCGCCTCCGTCAATGGATATATTTTGCTATTCCTTATTAGTCTTTCGAAGTACCGTCAGTCCAGGATGATGAATCCTGCCCAGAGACTCGGATCTGTTCCGCAGACCTTCATGACATGTTTCTGGGCTTCATAGAGAGATTCCGATTTCCCCATTCCTGATGCAAGGTTGGTGTAGAATGAGGTCATGAGCTCGCTTGTGGCCTGGTCGTCCACCTCCCACAGGCTCATCAGGATAGTCTTGGCACAAGCCTTTTTGAATCCTCTCTGCAAGCCGAAGACACCTTCGGAGGATACAGTTCCCAATGCTGTCTGACATGCAGAAAGGACTACCAGCTCTGCTCCCGTAAGGTCCATTGACGATATTTCATGGGATGTCAGCAGTCCGTCGTCTGCGGACAGTACGCTGGCATTGTGATTGTTTGCTCCGGCAAAGACAAGGCCTGTGTTTCTGAGCATGTCGCGACCGTCCTCTATGAAGAAACCGTGTGTTGCGACATGTATTATTTCAGGACTCTTGCCGGAAAGTATCTTGAAACTTTCTTCGACTCCTTCTCCGGCTGTGAATGTCCTCGTGACACATGAATGATTGTCAAGGATGCCCGAAATGTTCCTCACTTCTTCTTCCGTACCTTTCAGGTAGGCCCAGTTCATTGTTCCAAGCGTTCCGGAACGGGAAAGGCTCTGGACATAGTATTCCATCTCATCAGTGTCCAGATTATAGTCAAGACCGCCGTAGAGTACAGCCGAAGCCTTGCTGTCCCGATTCATATCCTTTCTGTCGCCGGCAAGCGACTTGGTCGATGAAAGACGGTGCATCCTGTAGATATCGTTCATTCTTTGTGTTTCATTGACAGGAAGATACTCTATGGCTATGCTGTAGAAATCCCCTGCAGGGGAGAAATAGATGTCCGAACATCCTTCGAGCTGGTTCTCAAGCCTTCCCCAGACCTTTTTATGGAGTGCAGTGCTGCTGTAAACATCCATGCTCAGATGCCTTTTGTCTTCTGTGTCACAGGCAAAAAGAAACACATGCTGCGGAGCATCATAATGTGACCTGAGGACCTCAGCCGAATAATATTCTGTTCCATTGCTTTCCGACACGACAAACTCGATGGCAGCTTCGTGACCGGCAAGCCCGTCCCTTACATCCTGCCACCCTGTTTTGGTAAAGTCCATATAGTCACCATAGGTCGAAGATCTTGAAATTATGGTCTTTTCCAGCTCCTCTGCCTTTTTCGGGTCATTTCCCTGTAGTCTTCTCAGTTCCTGGAATGCATCTATCAGTTCCCTGTCTCCGGATTCAAGAATAGTCCTCTGCATGTTCAGGAAAGCTTCAAGAAGAAGTCCCTTGTTGAGAAGCGATGCGTCATACAGGATCTCGGAACAGTAGAAGTCTGTTCCTTTCTTCCTTTCGAACACCTTGCCCCTGCCGGCAGTCATGGTGCCCTCCTGATTGAGCCTGAAGATGTCATCCATGAGCGGGGCTTTCTTTTTCCAGTACAGTTCTCTCTGGCCTTCAGGAAGGAAGGCGAAGATGTCGTGTGCACGCTGCTTCTCATCGGCGATGATTTCAGAGAAGAGTTCCGCTGCCTTTTCATAGTCCTGCCCTGTCTGGAATGCGTGTGCAAGCGTACTTTTCAGTTTTAGGGTATTGTCATAGTCAGCACCTATGCTGTTGACCAGATCCAAGCCATCATTCAAGAATTCGATTGCAATGGAGGGGAGTCCGTCATCGATCAGGGATTCCGAAATGATTCTGATGTAATTGATGAATTCGGTGATGTTATTTGAATCTTCTAAAAGTTTATCCAGTTCATCATCCAAAGCGTCTCCTTTTTCCTTGTTCCCGTTCTTGAAATGACATTCCATCTCACGGTTCATCACCTTTATGTGTGCATCCTTGTCATAGATGTCGTATGTCCATATCCTCTTGGCTGACTTGTAGGATTCCGCCGCCGTGTCATAGGACCCTTTCTCGAACCATATGTCTCCGCTGGTCATGTGCGAACGTGCCTTCAGTATGCCTGTGACGACATCTCTTTTATAAAGCAGGGCATCGGCACTCTCAAGTGCATCAAGGGCGTTGCTGAAGTTTCCGATCTGGCAAAGAATCTGTGCCTTCTGGATTTCTGCAGCTATGTAGTAGAAACTGGCACTGCTGAATTCCGATTTCAGGTATGTCTGGAATTCCTCGATGGTCTTCAAGGCATTCTCATAGTTTCCCATCAGCCTTTCTGCCGAAATGATGCTGTCCATGATCATCATATAGTTCAGCCTTGCCCAACGCTGGCCCTGTTCGATCTCTTTCGCCGCCTGGGTTTTAGCGGCCTGGAGCGGGTAGATGACATCATCAAAGTAATTGACTGTCATAAGGTATGACGCCAGGCTTGCCAGATGATGAGAGGATTCAGGATTACCTGTGAGGATATATGAAACGGCATCAAGACCGTCTATGTCGTTCTCCGAAAGTGAGAGAAGGTAGAAATGGATGTCTGGATATATTTTCAGGCTGTCTTCAGGAAAAAACTCCTTATGCAGCTCCAATGATGCGAGGAACGACTTCCGTGCTTTCTCGCGATGTCCGATATGCAGATTCAACAGTCCGACAGTCTGATTGAGCGATATCTTGTCTTCTACGGAAGTTGCTTTCAGAAGACTCCGGCTGAAATGTTTCTCCAGATCCTTCATCTTGTTGTAGTCATTATATATTATGACATCCTCCACCTGGGCAAATGTGGTTATCTTGTCGGCTCTCGCCGCAACAGTCCCGAGAAGAATCAAGATGGCAGATATGTGGAGGTACAGTTGTTTCATGTTGTATATGGGCTTTCATCATTGTGGAAATCAAGTAAATATAGTTATATTTGTCAATATATGCCATTTTAAAAATGTGAATCCTATGAAAAAGGGTCTTTTGGGGATTATTCTATACCTCCTTTTCTTCATTCCATTCTCTTCCCATGCACAGGAAGATGATTTCAAGGTGGAGGATATTCCTTCGTATTTCATGAGTGGAGAGTACTATCTCCCGATTTATCTGGGAGAATTGATCCAATATCAGGATTCTGTCACCCAGAGCATGCTAAATGTATACAGACTGCTCTCGCATGTGATGCTTGGATATAAGTTTCCGGATGGTCTGGTCGAAAGTACTTTGACCGCGATTGAGCAGACCTTCGGCAAGGATCATGTGCTCTATGGTCTGGCATTGATTCCGAAGGCAATGGACAAGGAGGATGACCTTGACCTTCTGGTTAATGCCTCCGAAATTATCCGGAAATCAGAAGGAGAAGATTCGTGGGAATATGCTTTTGCCCTCATGCATTGTGCTAATGTGACTTTGGATGTAAATAAATATGGAACGATCGACAAGTCGCTTGGTTACATCGCAAAGTCTCTGGAAATACTTGAAAAGGACTACAAAGATTCCTGGCTTTACCCTGTAGCCCTATCCAACAGGGGTTATGCAAGGCTGTTCAATCAGGATGAGAACTTCATTGAAGACGTGGTGCTGGCATTCAACACCATGAATGAAAGGGCGGAAGTCAATCCTACAGTGGCTCTTTGCCCTCTGGCCTATACGGCAGTCTTCCTTTCGGCCATTTCCACTTATATCAAGATGCCGGATAAGGCTATTGAAGTTGCCGAACCTATCATATCCGCATATCAGGAGTTTGAACTTGAAAACACAGAGAATTATCTTACCCTTTGCTCGTCACTGTGTTATGCCTATATCCTCAAAAGGGATAAGAATAAGGCGAGGAAGTATCTTGCCATGGCTGAGAACTCATGTGCGGCTATCTATGGGGCAGACTCTCCAAAGAACAGAGAACTGGATTCATATCGCAAGAAGCTCAGATGATAGGATTCTCCCACTCACTTAAGAACTGGCTGTACGCTTTGGCTGCCACTGCGGCGGGATTTATCCTGTCCAGGGTAGTCCTTTATGGACTGACATCCCTGGCGGCCTTCTCCTCTGCAGATGATTCCACTGAGATCAACTTTACGGATATATATGATAAAGTGGCGGACAGGGGGGCAGTGCGTACCTTGAGTGAGGACGTCGTCATAGTGTCGGTTGACGGTTGCGACCGCAGCCGGATCGCGGCGGCGATAGATGCCGTCTCATTCATGGAACCTTCGGCTGTCGGTCTGGACCTCTTCTTCATCTATCCTTCAGCAGACGATGAGGCTCTGATCCAGGCGATAGGAGGCTGCAAGAACATGGTCTTGCCGATTACAGACGGTGAGACCCCTCTCAAATCATATTTCTATCCGCTTTCAGGATGCAGCTATGGCTGTGTCAACATGAACGCTTCGTCATCAAACGATATTGTCCGTGATTACATACCTGTATTTGATGTAGGTCCTGACAAGGTGCCGTGCATGGCAGCAGCCCTTGCAGAAAAGATCTCAGGCAGAAGGATGCCGGCCGGACAAACTCCCGAAAGGATCTGGTTTCCTGCGATTGATTTTGATGTGATTGAGGCAGAAGAACTGGTAGATGAAGACGGTTTGCCAAATCTTGAAGTGGAAGGAAGAATAAAGGACAAGGCGGTCCTTATAGGTGTGGTAAATGATGGAAGCGACATGCACAGGACCCCGGTTGCAGAGGAAATGCCGGGAATAATGATACATGCACATATACTCGACACCATTCTTCATGACCGCGGAATAAATGAGGTCAGTGAGGCCCTCAATCTTGTGATTGCAATCTTATGCTGTCTCCTCTTTCTGAGGCTCCACCTCTTTTTCAAGGACTGGCTTGATGACGTCGGAGAAATGATCATGAGGATCGTTCAGTTCGTGCTTATTTATGTATTCCTGGTTCTCGGTGTCAACCTTTATGTGAGACATCATTGCCTGGTGGATTTTTCCATGACGCTTCTGATGCTTGGATTCAGCCTTACGGCACTGAGCATCATAAAAGGTACTGTATATTTGTTTCAGATGCTGAAAGACAAAAAGAAAACAGCTTGAAGATGAAAAGGTCGTTATTGATATTTATTTTCATGATGTCCGTCCTTACGGCGGCTGCTCAACCGCGTTATTCTGTATTCAGATGCCAGGGTGACGCTCAGGTCAAGAAATTCAAGACTGAATCCTGGACAAAGCTTTCACGGAACGATGGTTTGTCCCTTCTTGACATGGTGAAATTGGGAGATGGATCTTCCCTCGTCATTCTTGACACCAGGACCAGAAAGCTTTACAAGAGCCACCATTCTGAAGAGATGTCGGTAAAATATCGTATAGATGAGGCGGTGAAGGCTGCAGATAAGGTTACTGCCGACCTTAACCGTGAACTCCTGTCCGAACTGAAGGAGCAGGATCCCCAGTCGAAAGGTCACACAAGGATAGCTGCTGCGTTCAGGGGAGAAGGTGGCTCGGATCAGGTTGAATCACTCGCAGCCCTTGTGAAGACGTCCTGGCCGACTTTACGGGAAGATGTCTCATGTGTGGCTTTTCCGGAAGATACTCTTTCGTCCGGTAGTTTTGCCCTTGAATGCATCGGTGGAGGGGATGGAGAGTGTTGGATGAAGGTGTCTAATAAAGGAGACCGCGGAGCATTCATAAATGTGGTACGTTTCACCTCGGATGGAAAGGCTTCGCTGTGCTATGAATTTGACTATGAATCAGAAGCTTCCTGCATCCTCCTTCCCGGCGGAACCGAGGTGACCCTTGATCAGTACCGTTTTGCCGAGGCTGCGGAAGGAGAAAGGTTCATGCTTCTGGTAACGGAATCTCCCTATGATACACATGCGTTGCAGATGTTGCTGAAACAAACGAAATAATGAAGAAGATATTATGTTTATTGGCCGCAGTATCTCTTATCGCGGGATGCGGCATCAGAAAGGTCGCAGACGAGGCTCAGGCAGATAGTGGATCTGTTACTGATACAGTCCTGCCGGTTACGGGAACGTTCATAAATCTTGCCTATCAGGATGTCAGGAACCTTTACACCAATCCTCCTCAGGCTGACAACACCGATCCGGCTATGTGGGAGGTGAAGATAGCGGAGATGAAGGAGATGGGAATGGAATATCTGGTGTTCATGGCAGTGGCTAATGAAGGAAGGTCCTATTATCCCTCGGAACTGATGGATTGGCAGTATCCAAAGTGGAGGAAGAGTCCTGTTGATGCAATCATGGATGCGGCTGCAAAGCATGGAATGAAGGTGTTCATGAGCACAGGATGGGCAAAGGATCAGGATGATAACCTTCGGGACCCTAAGATAAAGGGAAGACAGATTCAGATGATGGAGGAACTGGCATCCATATATGGAGATCATCCGGCCTTGTACGGATGGTATCTGCCGGTTGAAGACTGTCTTGGCCCTGTTCTTTCCGATTATGCTGTAGAGGCAGTCAATTCACTCACTGCCAGGGCAAGGGAACTTACTCCAGGAAAGAAGATCCTCATCTCGCCTTATGGCATCTTCAATTCAGATTTCGACGATCCACGTTACGAGCAGCAGCTTTCACGCCTGACGGTGGATATCATAGCCTATCAGGACGAAGTCGGCTGTGTCAGAGAGCCTTATCCGATGACAAGGCTCAGGAACAACTGGAAAAAGCTGCGTAAAATCCACGACAGGACAGGTGTCCAGATGTGGGCAAACTGTGAGTCATTTGCATGGAGCGGCAACACCAACGACCGCACGTCGGCATTGATCCCGGCCTCATTCTCGCGTTTCCTTTCACAGATGGCAGCAGCATCAGCAGCCGGTGCCGACAGGATAATATCATTCATAATGTGCGGAATATATGACAAGCCGTCTTCTTCTTATCAGCTCGGCCAGCCTCAGTGGTCCGCAAAAGTGTATGAAGATTACATGGCATGGAGGAGTGGAGACCCTTACTGGAAGGCTGTCGAGGCCGCAACGGCAGGCAGACTGAAGGGAGGTCGCCCTGCACATGAGGATCCCTCAGATGAAAACTGGACTTCGTATGCTCCGGGAAAGCATGAAATCTTCATGGACCTGGGAAGTGACGGGGAGAGAGGCAAGATCCTTCTGCGTATGCTTAATTCCCATAAAGACGGCATAGTTCCGCCTAAAATGGTTTTCCTTTTCAAAAGTCCGGACGGAGAACGATGGACTCTGGATCAGATCAGGCAGGCTCCTGTTTTCCCGAATACAAGGCATGACACATACGTGGACTGTATTCTTTTCGATTCCCTGTCTTCAGATACACGTTATATAAAGTTCGTCTTTGAATCCGAATACAAGACAATGACGGATGAAGTCCGTTTTATTGAAGAAACTTAGAACTGATATAAGTTTTGCCATCATCAGCGGACTCGGATAACCGATCCTAAGATTCAAGGGTACAGTGTTATCTTCTTTTCCTGTTCTTTCTGTATTTCTTGCGTCTGTATGCCTTCTTGACATATTTCATGACTACTGCGAAGATCAGGGCACATAGAACAAGGCAGATGAGCACATATGTCCAGACTGATGCATTGTCTCCTTTCACACGTGACCACATCCTCAAAAGAGACTCCGTGTCGGTGTCGTGCATCATTGCACATCTGGAAATGATGGACTGGTCCGGGTACATGATAGGGTTGAGGCATGCCTCTCTTGCCTGTTCGCCGAAGAAATAGCTCGCATCAATTGGGGAATAAGCCTCCTCATCAGACATTTCTTCCAGAATGTAGTCACCGCCAATAGCACTCACATATCCGGTCATATCCATGTTTCTGAGGGCATTCTCGGGCTTGCACATGAAGTTTATGAAGTAGCTGGCAGCCTTTGGGTTTCTGGCATATTTCGGAATCACCCAGCCGTCAAACCAGATGGAACTTCCATCACGAGGAATTTCATATCTGAGTTCCAGACCCATTTCAGAAGCCTCATCGATAGCCCACTGGGCATCACCGCTCCATGATACATTTATCCATGCAAGCTCCTTGGTCATCTGCTCCTTGCCGAAATCGGCTTCCCATCCGCAGATGGATTCCTTGGCTGAGTTAAGGAAATCCTCAACCAATGCAATGGACTCATCCGAAGTGTCGAAAGCAAGTGCCTTGATGTCTTTCCTGCCGGAATCAATCTCATTTTTGTTCAGACCTATGAGAAGCGATGTATAGATGTCTCTGAAAGCATCCTTCATCAGGACTTTACCCTTGTAGGCCGGATTATGGAGAATGTCCCACCTGTAGGCAGCTTCATCGGAAACGTATTTAGGATTATAGATCAGTCCTACCGATCCCCACATATATCCGACAGTGTAGTCTTTTGCATTCTTTCCGTTACCCTCGATCTCTTCGAGCTTGTCGGAAATGTACGGTGCCACATTGTCAAGATAGTTGGGCGTCTTTCCGAAATCCTTGTTTATCGGTAGCAGCAGGTCGTTCTTCAACATGCGTTCGATGATATAGTCGGACGGGCATACGACATCATAGTCCTCGTGTCCAAGCTCGATCTTTGAAAGCATGGTCTCATTGATGTCGAAGGTCTGATAGATGATCTCGACCTTTTCTCCGGTCTCTTCTTCATACCACACCTCGAATTCGTCGAGCAGTTCTTCATCGATATAGTCTGCCCAGTTGTATACCTTCAGGATGTCCTTGCGTTCATCAGAGCATCCCAGCAGTATAGCTCCGACAGCAAAAAGAGTAAATAGCTTCTTCATCTTATTGTACTGCGTTTCTTGCGGCACGTGCCTTCCTCAGATTGATGATTATCAGAAGAATGAGTATGCCGAGGAACATAATTGTGATCATAGGACGGAGCTCAGGAGTAAGTCCACCCTTGCGTGCGTCTGTATAGATATATGTCGACAGGGTGTCAAGGCCTATCGTACCTCTGGTGAAGAAAGTCACTGCAAAGTCATCCAGAGACATTGTAAAGGCAAGAATGAAACCGGATATCATGCCGGGCTTCAGAAGGGGCAGAAGCACTTTTCTTAGAGCCTGGAAAGGAGTGGCACCAAGGTCAAGTGCAGCTTCATAGATGTTCGGATTCATCTGGGTCAGCTTCGGCAGCACGCTCAGCACGACATACGGGGTGCAGAATGTGATATGAGCCAGAATGACGGTAAGATATCCCTGGCTTATATGCAGGAAGACGAACAGCAGGAAGAGGGATACACCGGTGATGATGTCAGGATTGAGCATCGGGATGTTGTTGAGGAAGGTAATCGTCTGTTTTGTCCTTCCCTTCATGTTATGTATGCCTATTGCTGCGATTGTTCCGAGTATCGTGGAAACAGTTGCCGCGATGAGGGCTATCAGAATGGTGTTCTGGATGGCCATCATAAGTGAACCGGTTCCCTGCATGTTGCCTGTGAAAAGGTTCGAATAGAGCTTGGTGGAAAACCCTGTCCAGTTACCCAGGACCTTGCTCTCTGTAAATGAAAAGACCGCTATGAATACGATAGGTGCATAAAGCACTATCAGCAGCAGCCAGATGTAGCATTGTGCGAAAAATCTCTTCATCTTCTATACCCTCCCTTCGTTAATTTCCTTCTTGTTGTCCTGAAGCAGGCTTGTGATGCCGATGATTATGAGCATGACAAGCGAAAGGGCTGCTCCATAGTTCCACATCGAGGAGTTGATATTCTCCTGAATGATGGTACCGAAGAGCTTTATCTTGTTGTTTGTCAGGAATTCCGAGATGGCGAATGTGCTGACGGTAGGCATGAACACCATCATTACTCCGCTGATTATGCCGGGCATGGAAAGAGGTACCTGCACCTTCCAGAACACCTGCCATGGGGTAGCTCCAAGGTCAGCGGCAGCCTCCGTGTATGAGTGATCCATCTTTTCAAGTATGTTGTAGATAGGATAGATCATGAAAGGAAGATAGTCATATACCATACCGATGATGAGGGTCCCTTTGCCCAGCTGGAATCCCAGCATGTGGAACAGTTCTGCCGTGGCAAGTGTCCTCATGAGAGCATTTATCCACATCGGCATGATGAAAAGCACAATGGTCACGGCACTCCTGTTAAGATTCTTGTTGGCAAGAATCCATGCGGCAGGATAACCGAGGAGAATGCAGATAGCAGTGTTCTCGATAGCGACTTCCAGAGACAGTGCGAATGTCTCGATCGCATCCTTGTCTGTAAAGAACTGTATGAAGTTGCCGAATGTGAAATGACCGCTGCTGTCTCTGAACGCATACAATATGATGAGTATCAGAGGCAGGGCCACAAACAGCACCAGAAATATCAAATAGGGCATAGCCCAGCTGCTTCGTTTAGTCATCGCATTTGCTGATCTTGATGTCCTTAGGGGCAATGTTAATACCTACAAGGTCACCCTTGTCCCAAATGTCGTTGGTGTCTATCCAGATATATGACCCGTGAGTCTTGATGGAAAGATGGTAATGGTCGCCTTTGTATAAGAGGAATGCCACCTCTCCTTCGATGTTGCCGTCCTCTGGATGGTCTATAAGGTCAACCTTTGAGAAATCCACCTCCACCTTGACCTTCTCTCCTACTGACAGGCCCTGCTGAGGAAGACATTCCCACTCTGCATCAAGAAACTCTACCTTGTCTTCGGCGATGAGTTCTCCTTCAAAGGTGTTGCAGAGCCTTTCCTTATGCATGACCTGGATGTCTGCCGGGCGGATTATAAGACCCACTTCGGATTCCGGTTCGAATGCATTATAGTCCTGTATCATCAGTTCATAACCCTTGTCGGTGTCGACAAACATCTCATAGTGGACTCCTTTGAAAGTGCAGGACTTCACTTTGGCAGTGAGATGTGCTCCTTCTGTCTTATTCATGATGTAGATGTCTTCTGGTCTTACGACAACATCCACAGCAGTGTTTTCTCCAAAGCCTTCGTCAATGCATTCGAATTCATGTCCCACAAACTCCACATGTCGGTCTTTGATCATCCTTCCGTTGAGGATGTTCGACTCCCCGATGAAATCCGCAACAAAGGAGTTCTGAGGCTCATTGTATATGTCGGTCGGAGTGCCGATCTGTTTGATGTCACCATCGTCAATGACCACGATTGTGTCTGACAGAGTAAGAGCTTCCTCCTGGTCGTGAGTCACATAGATGAATGTGATGCCTAGCTTCTTATGCATTTCCTTGAGTTCGATCTGCATGTCTTTACGCATCTTAAGGTCGAGTGCGGAAAGTGGTTCGTCCAGAAGGAGAACCTGTGGCTGGTTCACTATTGCTCGGGCTATGGCAACCCTCTGCTGCTGACCTCCGGAAAGAGAATCCACATCCCTGTCCTCATAATCGGTCATGCTCACCATCTTGAGGACCTTGCGTACGCGTCTGTCGATTTCGTCCACAGGAACCTTCTGCAGCTTCAGGCCGAAGGCAATGTTCTCGTATACGTCGAGATGAGGAAAGAGGGCATATCTCTGGAACACCGTATTGACCGGACGCTCGTGAGGAGGCACGTTTGTAATGTCCTTTCCGTTGATCAGAATCTCACCGGAATCAGCCGTTCCAAAACCTGCAAGAATGCGTAGAAGTGTGGTCTTTCCACATCCGGAAGGGCCAAGGAGGGTTAGAAATTCTCCTTTCTTTACAGAAATACTGACATTGTTAAGGATGCATTTGTCTCCGAATTTTTTGGATACATTCCTTATCTCAATGATATTTTCGTTGTTGTTCATTTGGTCTGTTTATAGGTTCTTTCCACTTTTGGATAATATGTTCTTTACGGTCTTTGTGATTCCGAACTTCCACGTGAGTCCGATATTCAGCATGTGCATGTCGAGGTTGTTCGAAGACCATGCGGCATGAAGCCTCACATCTTGATTCTCCTTGAGAGGAAAATATTCGAATCCGGCACCATAGAAAGTGTATTCGCCGCCGTATGAAAGCTCATAGGCAAGATCGTCGGCTGTCTTTTCGTATCCGATTTTAGCAAATGCCCGGCCCCAGTCTCCAATCATTACAGAAGGAGCAATGATGGTGGTGAAGTCGCTGAAGTCCAGTCCGTTCCACTTATCTCCCCTAATCATCAATTCATAGTCCAGAGTGAAAGGACCGAAGGTGAAGCTGTTGCCGAGGTTTATAGCCTTTACGAATTCACCCTTGCTGTGCTCCCAGAGATTCAGGCTCCAGTAGGATTCATAGAAATCCGCGGTTCCCCTCCACGCAAGATTATATGCATACATGCCCGGACGTCCCGCTGCCAAAGGAGAATTCGCAACCTGGAAGGCCAGGGAATGGTCTTCTGCCGGGTACCACGTCGCCGACACACCCCACTGCCAGCATTCGAGGGTGTTATAGAATCCGGAATTCATGCTGTAATACGAATCCAGGTCGTATGCATCGTATTCGAAACTGCCCACAAGAAGAGCGTCCTTACCTGCAGTAATGCAGAAGGCATCTCTTTCGTAGGAGAGGGTCAGCCAGTTGGTTGCACCGAAACCTGTTATCTCGTCACCATAATAGGATGACGCCAGTCTGTGGTTGAGACTATAGGAAAAATGTGGACTTATGTAACCGTTTATATCCAGATAAAGGCCGTCCCCAAGAAAACTACCGGCCTTGTCGGTAAAATTATGATCATATCCGAACCTTGTGTCTAAAGAGATGTCCGGAATATAATCAATCGCTTGATCTGTTTTTGTTGTTTCCTGTGCTTTTGCAGCAGAACCGACCGCCATCAGAGCGGTCACCAAAAAGAGAACGTTTTTCTTCATCTATGTACAACTAATAAACGGTGAAATCCATAAAATATTGTAAAAGTTAGACTTGTCGTTTTACGTGAAAAAGCGGTCATAAGTCCAATCCGGACTCACAATCGCTTTTATCGGAAACAAAAGTATGAAAAAAAATCAAACTTTATGATATTTTCATGATTTTTTTGATTTTTACTCTCTTTTGAAGTACATGGTCTCGACAACCTTTGAATTCTTGGGGGAGGAATATTCTTCGGAATGCTGCAATATCAATTGCGAAGCATCCATGGAAACTACGTCTAAGATAATGCTCAAACCCTCTATATAGGTAAGTGTAAGTCTGTTTCCGTCATGTTTCCATACGATAGGAATGACATCGGATCCCTTGCCGACCACTTCCGCTATAAAGCCTGTTCCGTCCTCAAGAAGTTCGATTGTCTGATACCCGCCCTCAAAAATCAGTGTCTCTTCCTCAATGAGTCTGTCTCCCACATATGTCTGCATCTGCACGGAAACTGATACCCATTTTCCAAGTATGGTGGCTTCGCCTTTTGAATCAGGTGCAGTGTCATCCGTCTTTTTGCAGGACACGGAAGACAACACCAGCATCGTGGTCAGGAGACCTGTAAATAATCTGAACATTCGTTTCATACCATCAATCTTTAAAGTTATTACTCTGTGTGCAACTATTCCTTCATGCAACGCACTGAGCGTCCGGCTGCACGGCTGCTGCTCAAGTGGCTGACACGACCATCGCCGTTGATATGCAGATAGCAGGCTCCGCCTCCGTTCTCAGCCGGGGTGACTGACCAATAGTGACCGTTGTTTCCGGTATTGTCCAGCTGACCGTTACTCTGGTTGCGGAAGCCGGCACCGGGATAGCTGATTATTTCTTCTCCACCAAAGACTCCGCTGAAGTTCATGCCACTTATAATGTCGTAGGTCCCGGTAAGTGTCTTGGAAGATCCGGTAGCCTTAGCCCAGATGCCGTTGTCTCCACCGTCCGGAACTTTCCAACCGGCTGGACACGGATCGTAGATTGACTTCTGAGACTTCCACAGATCATTGTTTCTTGATTTGTAGTGCCAGTCATCCAGCGAGTTAGGATTGCCAAGGATAAAAGTCGTAGGATTCTTCGTTGCGAAATCCACACAGCCGTCATTCAGCTTGACTCCGACAGGAAATGACCAGGTTCCGGTTGATACAGCCTCTTTTGGCATAAGGGTGGATGCGGTACCTAAAAACGGGTCCTTGCGTCCCCATTGGTATAGAAGTCCGTTATTATTACCTTTTATAGAGATGGCTCCTAAATTGCGGTCCATCATTATTCCGGCACCATTGTTATAGGTCTGTTCCTGCGGCTGCTCTGTAAGCCAGATGTGCCAGGACCAAAGAACTGTTCCGGATGCATCTTTCGCGGCTATGAGTGCATTTCCTGTTCTGAAAGGAGATGGAACACTATATGTTATCTTTCCGTCAGCATAAGATACGGAACTGATCAGTTCGCCGGTATCCGGCATCTCGACCGTTCCGAAGCTTTCCCAAAGGACCTCGGCGTAGGCGACATTTCCGACGGATTCATTGCTGTTGCCTTTTACTGTCAGAAGTTCGTAGGTGCCTTCCGATGAAACAATATAGCAATTGGCTGTCTTGCCCCATCCTGTTTCATCAACTCCGTCGCAAGACGAAAGCATCAGTGCTGAACATGCCGTTAACGCATAAAGCACAACATTAATACGGTTAGAGAAAAATTTCATGGTCAGATGATTTAGAATTGTCCACGTTGTAAATATAGTAATTTTCGTACAGAAATCAAGGGGCTATCTAAAAAAAAGATTATCAATGGTTTAGGGCGAGGTATCGGGGGGGGGAAGGCTAAAAAATCGGGAAATTTTTGTATATATTTATATTTATATTTATAGCCGTATTATAGTATAACTCTTAAATTGTATGATTATGAAACGGTTTTATTTTCTTGCCGGCATCATTGTACTGATGCTTTCCTGCACAAAAGGAAATGACGAAAAGTCGTTTGAGAATCCTTACGGATATTTTACAATAGAAGAGGTTGAGGGAGAGTATGTGGTTGTTCCGGAGACAGTTGTCGATGCGTCTGTTTTTGAGCAGTTTGCCCATAATGGCGGCTGGGCTCAGGGATCTCCGATGAGGGTGACGACGGAGGCTGTGGATGAAAAGCCGCTTCTCGGAAGTGCGTATGTCATCTGGTCCTTTGAAGAGGATGGCAAGGTGCTGGTAATCAGCGAGCCGCAGGACCCGTCAGAGCCAGTTAATCATAGAGAATGTACTTATTCTCTCCAGGGAAACAGGCTCTTTATGGGCAATGAGGATATGGGTATAATCTGCTATATGGATTCACAGAAGCTGGTGCGTGTAGATCGGCGAAATTCAGGGGGATGGCGTCTGTATATCCATGGCAATGTCTCTGACGAAAAGGTCGATGAGTACAGACAGAAGTGCGGACTATAACTTTTTCTATTCCAGATTCTTTACGGACTCCCGTGAAATGAAGTCGGGGGCAAGTTCCAGTTTGGTGTTGACCCTGTTGTGACTTTCTATGCTTTCGAAGAGCAGCTTTACGGCGAGTTTTGCCATATCTTCTACAGGCTGACTGATCCTGCTTATAGGAGGGGTCAGGTAATCCATATAGATGTTATTGTCAAAGGCTATCAGCGAGATGTCATCAGGAATCTTCATTCCGGCCTCTCTGATGGCCTTTATTGCACCCAGGGCGATGGTATTGCTCAAGGTGAATATGGCAGTAGGACGAGGATTGCGGTTGAGCAGCAGCTTTGTCTCAAGATAGCCGTTCTGCAAGGAAAATTCGTTTCCGACTACCAGGATGTTATCTTCCAGGCCGGCATCGGCCATGGCAGCCTTGTAGCCGGCTATCCTTTTCTTGTTCGGAGCCGATGTCTTCACTCCCTGGATGCAGGCTATGTTCCTGTGTCCGTTCCTTATCAGCGAATTGATGGCTTCCACTCCTCCTGAGTAGTTGTTTGTGGTGACGTATGGCAGGTCAGACTCTTCGTAGAACCTGTCAACAAGAATCACAGGGACATGTTTTTTATTTATTTCCTCGAATATGGCCGGATCTGTTCCGCATGGAGCCACGATTATTCCGTCAACCCTTCTTGCCATCAAGGTCGCGATGCATGCTTCCTGGTTGCTCTCGCTTTCCATAGAGTCCAGGACGATTGTCGTGTACTTGCGGCTGTTTGCTTCAGCGATTATGACGCTCGAAAGATCTGCAAAATAAGGGTTTGATACAGAGGGGAGTATGAGTCCTATCGTATTGGTCTTGTTTGTGCGGAGATTGCGGGCTATGATGTTCGGAGAGTAATTGCATCTTTCGGCTTCTTCAAGCACAATCTTCCTTGCTCTTTCGCTGATTCTGTATTTTTCAGCCTGTCCGCTGAGTACTCTGGAAACAGTCGTGACGGAAAAACCGGTCTTCTGTGAAATTGTCGATAATGTCTCTTTCATGGGTCATGTGGTCAGTTGTGCAAAATTATACAAAATTTGCACAAAAAACGGCATTTTTGTGCAAAAATATCACCTAAAACAGCTGAAATAATTGCAGTTATTTAAATATTTCTTATAAAATCAGTCTACTTTTGCTCAAACGATTGTGCATAATTAATAACTAATAACCGGAAATATGAGCAAGATTGTAATCATTGGAAGCTCCAATGTGGATCTGACTGTAAGGACGTGCCGTATCCCGTCCAAGGGTGAAACCATATTCGGAAACGACCTCCAGATGGCTTTCGGAGGTAAGGGAGCCAATCAGGCTGTTGCGGCAAAACGTCTTGGTGGCGATGTGTCATTCATCACGAAAGTAGGTAATGATGCCTATGCTGAAATGATGATGGAAAATTTCGTCAAAGAAGGGATAGGCACAGAAACCGTCATAACTGATGGAGGCATCCAGTCGGGACTTGCATGGATATGCGTGGATGAGAGAGGAGATAATTCCATTATCGTCATGCCTGGAGCCAATGGCACCCTGACGACCGAAGATATGAAACCTTTCCTGGACAAGATAGCTGAAGCCGAATACCTTCTGATGCAGCTGGAGGTGCCTCTTGATGTCATCTGCTATGCCGCAGACTATGCCTTTTCACATGGCGTGAAAGTCATTCTGAATCCGGCACCGGCTCAGCCTCTTCCTGACGGTCTTCTGTCAAAGCTGTATATCCTTGCACCAAATGAAAAGGAATGCAGACTGCTTTGCGGTGATGATGCTACAGAAGATATGCCGGCCAACGCCCGTCTTCTCCTTAAGAAGGGTGTCGGGAATGTCATCGTGACCCTCGGTGAAGAGGGCTCGCTTCTTTGCAACGGAGAGGGCAGCGTGAAGATTGATGCCGTAAAGGTGGAAGCGGTAGATACGGTAGCGGCAGGCGATACCTATTGTGGAGCTCTTACTGTGGCATTGTCAGAGGGTAAGACCATTCCGCAGGCTATGGAGTTCGCGACAAAGGCATCCGCTATTGCCGTGACACGTTGCGGAGCCCAGCCTTCTGTTCCTTATAGGGATGAAATCAAATAGTATTAACCATATAAAACACTGAACTATGTTTATAGTAAGCAATTATCTGTTGGCAGTAGTATTCTGCTTCATCACCATGCTTTGCTGGGGTTCATGGGGCAATACCCAGAAGATGGCGGCAAAGAGCTGGAGATACGAACTCTTCTACTGGGACTATGTGATCGGAATGCTTGTATTCGCACTTCTGATAGCTTTCACAATGGGAAGTTTCGGTACAGAAGGTCGTCCGTTCCTTCAGGACATCGCCCAGGTATCAGCTAAGAACGTGGGAAGCATCATCCTTGGCGGTGTGATCTTCAATGCTTCCAATATTCTTCTTTCAGCATCGACTTCAATCGCAGGAATGGCTGTTGCCTTTCCTCTCGGTGTCGGTATCTCTCTTGTTCTCGGAACAATCGTCAACTATATCGGTGCACCGAAGGGTGATCCTGTTACTCTGTTCATCGGTGTGGCCCTGATCGTGGTTGCCATCATCTGCAACGGTATCGCATCCGGTAAGCTTCAGAAGGATGAGAAGGCAGGAGCCAACAAGGGAATCATCCTGGCAGTTGTGGCAGGAACTCTGATGGCATTCTTCTACAGATTCGTGGCAGCAGCCATGGACCTTGACAATTTTGCAGCACCGGCTGCAGGCAAGGCTACTCCTTACACTGCAATCGTCATCTTCTCACTTGGCGTTCTTGCCAGCAACTTCATATTCAACACATTCGTGATGAAGAAGCCGTTTGTGGGCGAGCCGGTTTCTTACAGCGAGTATTTCAAAGGCAACGCCAAGACCCATCTTGTAGGTATGCTCGGCGGTGCAATCTGGTGTCTCGGAACAGCATTCAGCTACATCGCATCCGGAAAGGCCGGTGCAGCCATCAGCTATGCTCTCGGTCAGGGAGCTCCTATGATAGCAGCGATCTGGGGAGTATTCATCTGGAAGGAGTTCAAGGGTGCATCCAAAGGTGTATATGGCCTTCTCGGAGTGATGTTCTGCCTCTTTGTTGCAGGTCTGGCATTCATAATCATTTCAGGAAATTAAGATATAATGAAGATATTAGGACTATTATTGATGTCTTCTCTGCTTCTGTCTTCCATGGGATGCACAGCGGAAGATATCCAGCAGGAAGGAGGTTATGAGCTTACTGACCTGGAGCCGATAACTGTCAGCAGGATAGCGAAGACAGAAGAGGGCAAGCCATATCTGGAAGTGGATGGAAAACCTTTCCCTGTGTATGGAGCTCAGATCAGAGTGGATATCTTCAAGTCTGTGGACAAGCTGAGCAGGCAGGAGATAGAAAGCTATTTCGCCACAGCACAGGATCTGGGTATCAATTCTGTCCAGGTCTCATATCCTTGGGCTTTTCTTGAGCCAAAGAAGGACCAGTGGCAGTTTGAGGAAATCGATATGATCCTTGAATTCGCCAATAAATATGACCTTAAGGTCGAACTTCTCTGGTTCAGTACGAATATGATCGGTGATACATATTCATGGCTTGTTCCTTTATACATTCTTCAGGAGCCTTCGATCCGTCTCAAACGAGAGGGTGATGCCGGCTGGCACGGACTCTACGGTTATACCTATTCGCTTCAGATGCATGATGCATGGGTGCTTGAACGTGAAGTGAATGCCGTGTCGGTTCTCTTCTCGCACATCCGCGAATGGGACAATGCCAACGGCAACCGTCATCCTGTCATAACCTGTCAGGTCCATAATGAGCCTGATGCTCTTGTGAGATGGAGACTTGATGAAAAGAAGATCTCGCACAAGGACAGAACGATGCTGACCAAGAAGGAAGCCTGGGACATGACCCTTGAGCCGCTTACTACTGTAGGAATAGCAATTCAGAACAGTCACTACAAGGTGGCTACCAGAACGAATGTCATTTCCGGTGACGGCGTGAACGACTTCCCTCAGACTCCGGGAATTTCACCGAAGGATGTATATGCCCTCCAGGGTATAGACTTCGTCAGCTTCGACCCATATAAGGAGCATGTGAATGAAATCGCCTACGAGGTAAGTCAGTATGCGTCGCTTCCGGGCAACTATCCGTTGATAGCAGAGAATCGAGGTAATTTCGCCAATACGGCGAGCCTGATGCTTGTGGCATCTGCTCTCGGCGGAGGTTATGACATCTATGACCTTGCTACCAGCCGTTACATCACATCCAACAGCAAGCCTCCTTTTGACTCAGAAGGTATCTACTATCAGGATCTCACACCGAAGCCTCATGTGCCTCAGGTAAAGATGCTTCTGAAGGGACTTGTGGGTGCGGCTGAAGACGTCGCCCTGACCTCGACGGATAATTTCGCGGCCTTCAACATCAGGACCGACTATCCGGAAAAGGAACTCTCCCAGACCATAAGGACAACAGGGGCGGAACTCGCATTCAGGACATCAAAGGGAGCATTGGCCTTCGTGCTTGACAGAGGTGACGAACTGGTTGCTTATGCCACCGAGGACTCTGAACTGACTGTCGGAAACGGAACAGTGACAGGAGGCAACAGCATAACGCTCAAGGCTGGTCAGATCTATCGTCTGGAGTTCAGGTCTTCAGGCAGACTGACAAGCACTGTGAAAAATAACATTGGAACTATATTTAACTAACTTATGAGACATTCTGGCAAATCAATTGTCATGGTTCTTGCTGCCATCTTTTTGTGCATCAATTCGTTTGCACAGCAGAGGGTTTCAGGAACGGTGACAGATCTTCAGGGGGCCGGGCTTCCTGGAGTTTCAGTGGTAGGAACACTGAATGGCAGTACGACAGGTGCAGTTACGGATAACAATGGAAAATATACCGTATCGGTAGATCCGGGTTCTTCTATTGTCTTCAGCTGCATCGGTTATGATACGCTGACTGAAGCAGTGGGCAGCAGGGCTGTTATCAATGTATCCCTTACGGAAGACATTGAAATGGTGGAGGAGTCTGTTGTTGTCGGATTCGCGACGCAGAAAAAGATCAACCTCACCGGTTCGGTAACTACTGTGGATTCCGATCAGATTGAAAACGTACCTGTAAGAAATGCGGTTCTTGCCCTTCAGGGACAGGTTCCCGGATTGAACATCAAGCAGACCAGCGGTCAGATGGGACACAATCCTTCCATCAATCTGCGAGGTGTGGGTACTATCGGTGAAGGCTCTTCAGGAGCTGTTCTCGTTCTGATCGACGGTATGGAAGGCGACCTCTTCAGCCTTAACCCTCAGGACATCGAGAGCATCTCCGTCCTTAAGGATGCCGCAGCTTCTTCCATCTATGGATCAAGGGCACCTTTCGGAGTGATACTCGTGACAACCAAGAAGGGTAAGGAAGGAAAGATGCAGGTCAACTACAACAACAATTTCCGCTTCAACTCCCCTCTGAATCTTCCTTCATCGGCAGATTCTTATTCATGGGCACTCTATTTCAATGAGGCTGCAAACAATGACGGAAATGCGGATGACATTTCTCCGGCACGTCTGCAGAGAATCAAGGATTATCAGGACGGAGTCATTTCCTATAATACTATACCTGTCGGAAACCAGTGGGGAACGGCCTACACCGAGGGAAATGACAACATCGACTATTATGATGTGTTCTTCAAGGATCTGACTACTGCCCAGGAGCACAATCTCAGCATCTCTGGAGGAAACAAGACCATTAATTACTACATTTCCGGCAACTACATGAAGGAAGACGGACTCTTCTCCTTCGAGGATGTCAATCTTGACGGAATGTCGAGGATGAATGTGGCAGGAAAGGTCGAGGCACGTCCTAAGGACTGGCTCACAGTAAGCTACAGCTCAAGGTTCATCAAGGAAGATTATTTCGAGCCTTCTGCACTTTCTTATGCCGGCGATAATGAGGGACGTAACATCCTGTGGTACTTCGGACAGTATCTATGGCCGGTTGCTCCGCTTTATGACCCTAACGGAATCCTCTTCAATGACCTCGCCCTGAGATTCAGCCGCGGTGGTACCAGATCGACTTCCAACATTTCATCAATCCACCAGTTCAATTTTGTTCTGGAGCCAGTGAAGGGATGGAGGATCGTAGGAGATGCCAACTACCGTTATCGTTCATATTATAACACAGTGGTTGACAAGACAGTATGGCAGACATGTATCGACGGTGTATCCAAAGGCTCTGTGTGGGATGACCATTCAGGTGTTTCAAACAGCGTGGGCAGAAACCAGTATACCAACCTCAATCTCTACACAGACTACGAAAAGAATCTCTCCGGTCACTATTTCAAGGTAATGGCTGGTGCTCAGGCTGAGATGTATCATGTGGACAACACCTATGCAAGGAAGGAAGGTCTCATCGTACCTTCAATCCCTACTATCGACACTTCATCAGGCCTCTACAATGGTGAGGAAGTGTCTCCGATTGTAGGAGGTGGTTCAAGCTCATGGAGGACCCTCGGATTCTTCGGCCGTATCAACTATAACTACAAGGAGCGTTACCTTCTCGAGGCCAACCTCAGATATGACGGTTCCTCACGTTTTGCGGCTGATAAGCGTTGGGGTCTTTTCCCTTCTGTATCAGTTGGTTACAACATCGCAAAGGAGCCTTACTTCGAGCCTCTTGCAGATTATGTAAGCGTGTTGAAACTCAGGGCTTCATACGGATCCCTCGGTAACCAGAACACACATTCTTATTATCCGACCTTCGAACTAATGGGCTTCGCCAATTCTGCAGGCAACTGGCTTATCAACGGCAGCAAGCCTAACATCGCATGGCCGGCAAGCCTTATAAGCAAGCTTCTGACCTGGGAGAAGATCAAGTCATGGAATGTCGGACTCGACTTCGCCGCTTTCCAGAACAGACTCACCGGATCGGTTGAAGGCTTTGTCCGCAGGACAGAAGACATGATCGGACCTGCAGATGAACTTCCAGTAATCCTCGGTACATCGGTTCCTAAGACCAATAACACTGACCTTGTCTCAAAGGGATTCGAACTTGAAATCGCATGGAATGACAGGGCATTCGGAGAACTTGACTACGGTGTACGCTTCGTCCTTTCAGATGCAGTGACCACAGTGACAAAATACTCAAATCCGTCAAAGACCCTCGGAACATATTACGAAGGCATGACCCTGGGTGACTTCTACGGATACGAGTCAATCGGTATCGCCAGGACAGATGACGAGATGCTCGAACACCTCATCACCATTCCTAACGGCGGTCAGAATGCAATCGGACAGAATTGGCAGGCGGGTGACATCATGTACAGAGATCTCAACGGTGACGGAAAGATCGACTCAGGTTCATGGACTACAGATGACCACGGTGACCTCAGAATCATCGGTAACAGCACTCCAAGATATAACTTCGGTCTCGACCTGAATCTTGCTTGGAGAGGAATCGATTTGAGAGTCTTCCTGCAGGGTGTCGGAAAACGCGACTTCTTCCAGCATGGTAAATACTTCTTCGGAAGCTGCGGATGGAGCAAATGGGGAACAATGGTTCTCGACCAGCATCTTGATTACTTCCGTAATGATGAGGACAATCCTCTCGGACTTAACCTTGACAGCTACTATCCGAGACCTTACCTTGATACAGAAAAGAACGTCCAGTGGCAGACCCTTTATGTTCAGGATGCCTCTTATATAAGACTCAAGAACCTGCAGATCGGTTATACCTTCCCTGACAAGTGGATGAACAAGGTGGGAATCCAGAATCTCAGAGTATATCTGTCTGGAGAGAACCTTCTTACATTTACAAGGATGTCGGATCTTTTCGATCCTGAGACAATCGGTGAGAACGAGACCGGTAATGTTTATCCTCTTCACAGGACATGTTCGTTCGGTCTGAGTGTTACATTCTAAGAAAGATTGAAAAGAGTATGAAAAAGATATTGAAATATATTCTTGGCATTTCCGCAGCCTCTGTCATGGCTATGGGATGCGATGCGTTCCTGGATCTGGAACCGGAATCAGCTCTCTCTCCTGAGCAGTATCTTACTACCGAGGATAATGTGGCTGCCTACGTGACGGATCTATACAATACGATGGGAGTTCATGGAACTACCAGCTGGGGAACATGGAAGAATGATGCCCACACCGACAATATGGCCTATGCCAACCCTAGCGATGCATTCGCACCAGGTTATTGGAAGGTGGGACAGACCGGCGGAAGCTACGGCTTTACCGAAATCTACCGCTGCAACTATTTCTTTGACAATGTCCTCGAACAGTTTGAGGCCGGGAAGATCACCGGTATTGCAGCCAATGTCCGTCATTATATCGGTGAGGTGTATTTCTTCAGGGCATGGTGCTATTTCCAGAAACTTCAGTCTCTCGGAGATTTCCCTATAGTGAAGAATATCCTTCCGGATGATCTTGAGACACTCAAGGCTGCCAGTGTTCGTCAGCCAAGAAATGAGGTTGCAAGATTCATTCTTGAGGACCTTGACACAGCAATCGAGTATATGCTTGACAACGCCCCTCGAGGAGGTCGTAACAGGGTGTCAAAGGATGCGGCAAGAATGCTCAAGTCAAGGGTTGCCCTTTATGAAGGAACCTGGCTCAAGTATTTCAAGGGAACGGCAATGGTACCGGGATCAGCAGACTGGCCAGGAAAGGCAAGTCATCCAGATTATGTATTCCCTGCCGGAAGCATTGATGCGGAAATCGAGTTCTTCCTTGACGAATGCATGAAGGAGTCTAAGATCATCGCCGACAAATATCCGCTTGTTCAGAACACAGGCGTATTCCAGAGCTCGGCATCTGAACCATCCAATCCTTATTTCGACATGTTCGGAGCATCGGATATGTCTCCATACAAGGAAGTGATCCTTTGGAAGTCATACAGCGTGTCTGAAGGTGTGACCAACTCAGTAGTGGAGTTTGCATCGGCTTCCAATCAGGGTTACGGCCTGACAAAGAGTATGGTGGAGGCTTTTGTGATGAAGAACGGACTCCCTATCTATGCAAGTGGAAGCGGATATCCTGGTGATGCCGACCTTCTCAGAATTACAGAGGGACGTGATCCGCGTGCCGAGATATTCATAAAGAAGCCGGGCGATGTGAACCTCCACAGCGAAGGTGGTCCGGAGTCGTTTATGGTTGAACCATGGCCGTATGTTACAAGCGGTACAGCTTCCATGAAGTATACTACAGGATACACAAGCAGAAAGGGACTTAACTTCGACGGAGCTCAGTCTGTAAGGGACAAGAGTGTCGTAGGTTCCATCATCTTCAGAGCTACGGAGGCTTATCTCAATTACATGGAGGCTTGCTACGAGAAGACAGGAGCTATAGACTCTGATGCTCAGAAATATTGGAATGCGATCAGAGACCGTTCCGGCCTTCCAAGCTATCAGATCACCATCGACAACACCGATATGGACATTGAAAAGGAAAACGACTGGGGTGCATGGTCAGCAGGACAGGTTGTGGATCCGGTGCTTTTCAACATCCGTCGTGAGCGTCGTTGCGAACTTATGGCAGAAGGTTTCCGTCCAGCCGATGTACGCAGATGGAGGGCTATGGATCAGATGATAGACACCCCATGGCATCCTCTCGGAGTGAATCTCTGGGACAATCTTGCAACAAATCCTGACTTCCTTGCAAGAAACAACAACTCGCTTAAAGAGAACGAGAACATCTCCCCAAGGGATTTCAGCAAATATCTTGCACCATATCATGTGCTTTCAAACAACAGGGTATATGACGGATATCGTTGGAAGATGGCTCATTATCTGGATCCTATAGCAGTTCAGCACTTCCTCATTACCGGAAACGGTGAAGTTACTGAATCATCTCTATATCAGAATCCGGGATGGCCTCAGCAGGCAGGAATGGGAGCTGAATAATAAATGAAGGAAATGAAAAGATTATACACTCTTCTTGCAGTTCTCGCCTTGATGTTCGCATGTTCATCTGCCGAACATCCGGAAAATGAGGGCACTTCTCCAGAGGAAAGACCATATCGTCTTACAGTGGACGGCAAGCCGTTCCTCATGTTGGGAGCTCAGTTGCGTACAGACTTCTTCCGTCAGCTTGACGGAAGAAGACTGGACCAGCTGGACGACTACTTCTCTCTTGCGGCAGGACTGAACATCACCTGTGTTCAGGTCCCTGTCGGCTGGAGCGATGTGGAAACCGACTACGACGTCTACTCGGATGAGGTGATAAGGGCATTCATCGACTACTGCGAGAAATATGAAATGAAGCTGGAAATCCTCTGGTTCGGAAGCTATATGTGCGGATACTCGGTAGAAGGTCATCTTCCTGCCTATGTCGTGGCAGATACAAAGACCTATACTGAACTTAATCCTTCTGCAGCCTATAAAGGATGGCAGGGAAAGCAGTTCTATCTGACTCCTGGCAACAAGAAGCTGGTTGAGCGTGAAACCAAGGCCGTGTCGAAGATGATGGAGTTCATCTATGAATATGACAAGGAACTCGGTAATCCTCATACGGTGATAGGCATTCAGGTTGAGAATGAGCCGGATATGCTTGCAACCCGTCATAACGGAGCACATGGCTATTCTCCTACAGACCTTTGGCCTGGCCTCCTTTATCACATTGATGAGGTGGGAAAGGCTGTCAAGAATGGTCCTTATGATTGCTATACCCGTGTCAATCAGACTTGTACATATGACGACTGGGTGTATTGGAGCAAGAAGGTGGCAGAAAGGGATGGAATCGACTATGTCGGCTTCGACCCTTATGTGAACGATATTGAGACTGTTGCTGACTGGCTCAGGCAGATTCAGGATATTCCGGGTAACTTCTCTCATATAGCAGAGAACGGAGGAGAGTTCAATAATAATGACCTCCTTACACTCAAGGCCCTGATCATGGGCTGTGGATATGAGGTGTTCGAGGTCATCACGACTCCTCATCCAAATCTTGTGGACTGGACACTCAGGGGTGTGTATAACCCTGATTTCACTCCAAAGGGACATACACAGCGCCTTATAGATGCCTATAAGGTCTTCAAGGATGCCTGGTATGACTTTGCTACGGCACCGGTCGGCGACATGCTCGGTTTCAATCTCCAGAACAGTCAGGGAAAAGCTGTGGCAGAAGAGATTCAGACAGCTTCATCACGTAAGGTGAAATGGGCAACCACGGACAGAGGAGTAGCCTTTGCTATTGTGGCCAAGGAATATATGACCGTGGGTTCTACCAAGCATGACAAGATAACTCTTGACTTCACTCCGTCCAGAGTCGAAGCCGGACATTATGACCAGGACGGCAACTGGGTGGTTACTGCAGATGCTGCGTCACGTTTCGGCAACTCCCTTCTGATGATGCAGCCATGCACCGTATATAGATTATATTTTTAACACCAAACAATAATATCATTATGAAAAAAACACTTTTTGCATGCCTTGCATGCGTTGGAATCCTTCTTTCTTGTACAAAGGAGAACGAGACTCCGTCAAATCCGACATTGACAACGGATATGGAGGCTATCAATGTTGATTCTGAAGGCGGTTCTGTGAACTTAAAGGTTACAGCAAACGTCGGAACCACTACCACCATCACTTATGATTCTGGTGACGGCTGGATCACTCTCATGCCTAAGGTTCTCAAGGGCGACGGTGTTCTTGCATTCACATTCTCAAAGTTCCTTGACTATGATGCTACACGTACAGCTAAGGCAACCATCAAGGGAGATGGCGTAGAAAAGGTGATTCCTATCACTCAGACAGGACGTCCTAAGCCTGTTGCTACTGAGCTTGATCTGGACAAGTACAATGTCTATGCTGACGTTATCGGAGGTTCATTCGATATCGCTGTCGCTACAGCCGGTGAGTGGACTGCAACTTCAGATGCTGACTGGTGTACAGTCGAGAACGGTACAGCTCTTGGTGTTGGCACATTTACAATCAAGGTTGCCAAGTCTGAGGACTATCAGTACAGGACTGCTAACGTGAAGGTAACTTCAGGTTCTCTCGAGCGTACAGTATTCGTTCAGCACGTAGGAACAAAGATCGGTGACATCGTCTGGGCTAATGCCAACGTTGACCAGCCTGATACATTCGGTGAGACTTGTGAGACTCTCGGACTTCTCTATCAGTGGAATACAAAGAAGGGTTATCCTTCATACACTGTTCAGAATACAAATGATACCGGATGCAGCGGAGACACAGGAACTGTAGTGCCTGGTTTTGAAGGCGGAGCAGTAGATGCAATGGCAGAGAAATGGGCCGAGGAGAACGACCCATGTCCTGACGGATGGAGAGTTCCTACTCATGAAGAACTGAAGAAGCTCATCGGTGATGATGCTCCTCCTGCAAACAAGTTTACTGTTGACTTCTGGAAACTGCAGGGAATGACTGTTTCAGGAGCTTTCTGCGGACTTGACAGAGAGATCATGAAGGCTGAGTGTACAAGAGGAAACCTTAACGGAGCCATCTTCATTCCGATTGCAGGTAAGGTCAACCGTGACACCGGCACACAGGACGAGTGGTGGAATGTCATGCTTTGGTCTTCTGAATGTGTAGGACAGACTTGGGATATGTTCGGAATCTGGATGTGTTCTGCAAATGACAGCGACGCATATGGTACCGGCGTATGGTATGGTTCAAAAACAGCCATGTCAGTTCGTTGCGTAAAGAAATAACCCGACATGAAGAAGATCCTTTCAATGCTTGCCATCGCTGTTGCAGCTGCCGCTTGCGGTCAGCCTGCACAGCAGGATGAGCAGGAGCCGTTGACTGTAATCTTTGATACAGACCTCGGCAATGATGTGGACGACGCCATTGCTATGGATCTCCTCTATAAATATGCGGACGAGGGCAAGATATCCATCCTTGCTGAGGGCATCACCAAGGATGGCCTTGCTCCGGCCGAATTCATGGATGTCCTCAACAATTGGTACGGCCACCCTGATATTCCTTTCGGAATAATTCTCAATGGTGTGGATTGCGAGACTGATGCAGTCAATTATGCCAAGGCCGTAAACGCCTTGACAGATGCAGAAGGCAAGCCACTTTTCAAGAGGACCGAAGGAATGGACTATTCGAAGCTCCCTCAGACTCATCTTATGTACAGACAGCTTCTGTCTGAGGCGGCCGACAAGTCTGTGACCCTCGTTGTAGTCGGTTTCTCGACCAATATCTTCCGTCTTCTCGAAAGTCCTGCAGACGAAATCTCTCCGCTTACAGGAAAGGAACTCATTGCAGCAAAGGTCAGGAACCTTGTCATGATGGCAGGCTGCTTTGACGGAAGCAATCCGAGCGAGTATAATGTCTGGAAGGATATCCCTGCAGCACAGAAGATTGTTGCTGAGTGGCCTACAGACCTTGTTTTCGCCCCTTTCGAGCTTGGTGTACAGGTGTGCTACCCTGCAACAAGCATAGAGAACGACTTCACATGGGCTGAGGCTCATCCTATGGTCGAGGCTTACAAGGCATATTTACCAATGCCGTATGACCGTCCATGCTGGGATCCGGCAGCTCTTGTGTATGCAGTCGAGGGAGACAGGTGGTTCGGTGTTTCCGAGCCGGGTAAGATCTCTATTTCGGATGGAGGAACAACGACATTCGAAGTCTGTGAAAACGGAAGACATCGCTATCTTACCGTAACACCTGAGCAGGCGGTTGCACTCACAGACCACATTGTGGAGGTTGTTTCAAGACCATTATAATTGATTCAATACAGGGAGCGGCTCTTGGTCATGGCCAAGGTCGCTCTCATTTTATCTTATGAAAAGGTTTCATTTTTTCGGGGTTTTATTGCTCGCGATTTCGACTGTAGGATGCGATCTGCAGGAGAAGGATATTGATGTCAAGGAAGTCATGACCCTTGACGTCAGTGAAGCTGAGCTTAACCATACTTCACAGGTTCTGGAAGTTACGGCATCCGGTTCCGGTCACTGGTATCTGGAGGAATCATGTGATTGGATCACTCCTTCTGTTACGGAAGGTGCTGAATCAGGCAAGGTGGAGTTCAATGTGTCGAAAAATTCAAATGAAACCGAAAGATCGGCAATCGTCATCTTCCGCTGCGGAGAGACCACTGCTTTGCTGACGATTGTCCAGAAAGGCTGGGACGGGACTTTGCAGATATCTGACAGATTGTCCGGTACCGTCATCGGAACGAAGTATTCGATTGATTATGCCGGAGGTAATCTGAAATCAATGACCGTGAACACAAAAGACAAGGTGTTCGACGGCAATTTCTATACTTTTTTCGCATCCTATGATGCCGATCATGCCTGGGTCGGCCTGGACCTTGGCAGGAAACACATCATCACCAAGGTCGGATGGTCTCCACGTGTGAATTTTCCTGACCAGGTCGAACTTGCCCTGATTGAAGGTGCCAACAGGGCTGATTTTACCGATGCCCTTCCGTTATGCATTGTCAAGAAATCCGGAGAAAATGCAGTCATGCATTATGCTGACATCTCATGCTCACGTGGATTCCGCTATGTCCGTTATGTGACTCCGGGCAACAGGCGATGCACCCTTTCTGAACTTGAGTTCCAGGGCTATCCCGGTGAGGGAGATGATTCGCGGCTCTGCCAGCTCACCAATCTTCCGACTGTCGTAATCCACACTCCCGGTCGTGAAGAAATCACATCGAAGGAATATGAACTTTCCAGCGATGTCTACATCATATCAGAAAACGGTACGGACTTTCTTGCTACCACAGGGACTGGGGTCAGAGGACGCGGAAACTCGACTTGGAATCTGCCGAAGAAACCGTACAGACTGAAATTTGCCTCCAAGCAAAGTCCTCTCGGGGCACCGGCTTCTGCAAAGAAATGGACCCTATTGAGCAATTATGGCGACAAGTCTCTGTTGAGGAACATGACCGCCTTTGAGGTGAGCCGTAGGGTGGGACTCAGCTACACCCCATTCAGCCATCCGGTTGACCTTATAATAAACAGCGAATACCGTGGCAATTATCTGCTCTGCGACCAGGTGGAGGCCGCTTCCGGCAGGGTTGAGGCCAAGGATGGATATCTTATAGAGATAGACGCCTATGCATATAGCGAGGATGTCTGGTTCCAGACATCGAACGGAACACCTGTGACAATCAAGCATCCGGATGAGGATGACATCACGCAGCAGCAGAGAGAATTCATAGCGGATTATTTCTCCCGCATGGAGGATGCAGTCTTGTCCGCCAACTATACGGATCCTGTTTCCGGCTACCGTAAATACCTTGATCTGGATAGTTTCCTGCGTAACTTCATAGTGGGTGAGTTCTGCGGAAATGTGGATGCTTTCTGGAGTGTCTATATGTATAAGGATGCCTCCGACGGCAAGCTTTACACGGGTCCGACCTGGGACCATGACCTGTCTCTGGAAAATGACCACAGGCTTTATCCGACCAACGATCTTCCGGATTTTGTCTATGCTTGCCGTGGTTCTGTTGCAAGCAGTGCAGTGCGTAAGATGGTGACAAGAATCGTCAAGGAAGACCCTCAGGCCAAGGCTCGTCTTCTGGAAATCTGGGACGGAGTGAAGGGGAAAGGAGGACTTTCAGACCTGAGCGATGTAATTGACGAAAAGGCTGCTTTGCTTCAGGAATCACAGCAGCTCAACTTCAAGAGATGGAAGATACTTGACAAGATAGTTCACCAGAATTTCCAGGCCCTTGGCTCCTATGATGCGGAAGTCGGGACTGTAAGGAACTATGTGACAGAACGCGTGGAAACCCTCGACGCCCTTTTAAGACGATAAACCTTTCCGGTCATAGTTTGCATTCTCGTTGAAAAATGTTAGTTTTGTGAGGATGTAAAATTTATGACTATGTTTGAAGCGAGTGTATATGTAAACAGACGCAAGGCCTTGGTTGAAAGGATGGCGTCAATGACCGGAAATGGTTCAAGGGGAATAGCTGTATTCCTGGGAAATGTGGATGCTGCGATGAATTACCGCGGAAATGATTACAAGTTCCGTCAGGACAGCAGCTTCATGTATTTCTGGGGGATAGATGAGCCTGGTTTTGCAGCCGTTCTTGATCTTGACAGTGCTGAGGAATGTCTCTATGGCAATGATGTAGATATTGACGATATCATCTGGATGGGACCTCAGCCGACAGTCGCGTCAAAGGGTACGTCCGTCGGATGTTCTTCTACAAAGCCTCTTTCATATTTTGATAAAGCCGTTATTGATGCGGTAGCTGCCGGTCGTCCGGTTCACTTCCTTCCTCCTGCAAGATACTACAATCAGATGAAGCTGGCAGAGTTGACCGGCATTCCTTCAGCAGATGTCCGCAAGGTGGCACCGATTGCAGCTGACGGCGGCAGACATGCATCAGAGGAACTTGTAAAGGCTGTCGTGGCTCTTCGTCTTATCAAGGAGCAGTGCGAAATCGATGCAATCGACCATGCTTGCGAAATCGGCTATCTTATGCACACCGAAGCCAGACGCGGATGCAAGCCGGGTGTCCTTGAGCAGGAAATCGTCGGACGCATGGAAGGCATAACCCTTTCCAAAGGTTGGGGTGTCTCATTTACAACCATTCTTTCGCAGAACGGAGAAACCCTCCATAATCACTCTCACCATCAGATCATTACTCCTGGCCGTCTTCTCGTTGTCGATGCAGGAGCAGAAAGCAATGCCCACTATGCTTCAGATTTCACAAGAACCTATCCTTGCAGCGGAAAGTTCACGACAAAGCAGCGTGAAATCTATGATATAGTTGAGCAGGCAAATGAAGTTGCGTTCAGCCTGACCAGGCCAGGTACTTCCTACTGGGACGTCCATTGTGCGACAGTCCGTTATATGCTCGAGCAGCTCAAGGCTCTGGATTTTGTCCGCGGTGATGTGGATGAGATGGTAGCCTGCGGCATTTCCGGTCTGTTCATGCCTCATGGACTTGGACATAACATGGGTATGGATGTCCATGATATGGAAGATCTTGGAGAAAACTATGTGGGATACGGTGATGAACGCCAGCGTTCTCCGCTTTTGGGAATGGGTAATCTGCGTATGGCCCGTGACCTTAAGCCGGGACATGTGGTCACGGACGAGCCGGGCATTTATTTCATACCTGCCCTTATCGAGCAGTGGAAGAGGGAAGGAACCGACAGAGGATTCGTCAATTATTCAAAGCTTGAAGAGTATTACGATTTCGGAGGCATACGTCTTGAAGATGATGTCCTGGTGACGGCGGAAGGAGCCCGCAGACTCGGTTCTCGTCGTCTCCCTATAAAGTCGTCTGAAATAGAAGATATAATGTCACAGGAGTAATATGGAAACCGTCATTTCAATCCTGGCCATTCTGGCCGGTATAATCGGCATTGCCGGCAGTATTCTTCCGGGACTTCCGGGTACCCCGATAAGCTGGGTGGGCATGCTCATGCTATATCTGTGGGGAAACGGGACAAATGCAGCCGGGGATCCTATGTCCCTTAAGGCTCTGATCATTTGGGGAGTGATAGTCGTTGTCGTGTCCGTCATAGACTATATCGTTCCTATGTATTTCACAAAGATCACCGGTGGCAGCAGGTACGCAGAGAGAGGTGCTATGGCTGGACTCATCCTTGGTATCATCTTTACCCCTATAGGCATGATCCTGGGATCTTTTCTCGGTGCATTCCTGTCGGAGCTGTATTGGGGTAAAAAAGATGCCGGCAGAGCTTTAAAAGCTGCTGTCGGCTCATTTCTAGGATTCATCACAGGCACAGGTCTCAAGACTATCGTTGCCTGCATGATGATGTGGAAGATTATCGTCTTCGCTTTCTGATCACTCCTTGATTGCGAGTTTAAGTCCGTCTGTCTTGTTCCAGTCTCCGCGTGTGAAGTCTGGCATCACGACAGGAATGTTGCCATTTTCGATTGAAACCCTTGTGAGTTCACCGAGGCATGACCACTCTGCTGCGTCGTAAACGTCCTGGTCGAGCGGAAGGCCGTTCTGGAGACAGTAGATGAGGCGGTAGTCCATGATGAAGTCCATTCCACCGTGTCCTCCGACCTGCTTTGCCTTCTCTTCGATGTCTCGTGCTATAGGGTGCTTGTACTGCTCCATAAGTGCGTCGCGTACTTCGTTGCTGAGATAAGCTTCACCGTCGCTTGCTGAGCCGCTGAGATCATCGACCGCCTTGCTGCCATCGATCTGACGGCCTTCTGTGCGGATGGAGTAACCTTCGTTAGGATACTTGTTTGCGAATCCTTCAGTTCCCTCGACCTGATACATGCGGTTGTATGGGCGTGGAGTGACAACGTTGTGCTGAATCTCGATGATCTTGCCCTTCTCTGTCTGGATGAGTGTGATGGTGTGGTCTCCGTTTGCATATTCGGTCTCACCGAACTGCTCAGCAACCTTCAATCCGTTGAACGCCTTGGTATCCATTGAAATGAGGGTGTTCATCTTGTCTCCTCTATGGATGTTGAGTACCTGACATGCTGGGCCGAGGCCGTGGGTAGGATATACGTCACCGCGGTGCTTCTTGTTGAATTCATATCTCCAGGACCTGTAGTAATCCTTCCAGTATGGATCGAGATTGTGGATATAAGCACCTTCTGCGTGGATGATCTCACCGAAGAGACCCTGCTGGGCCATATTGAGAGTTGTGAGTTCGAAGAAGTCGTAGACGCAGTTCTCGAGCATCATGCAGTGACGGCGGGTCTTTTCTGCTGTGTTCACGAGCTGCCAGCACTCGTCGATGCTTGTAGCTGCAGGAACCTCGATGGCAACATGCTTGCCCTGCTCCATTGCGTATACAGCCATAGGAGTATGCATCTTCCAGTCTGTCACGATGTAGACGAGGTCAAGGTCCTCTCTCTGGCAGAGCTCTTTCCATGCTTCTTCGCTTCCGAAATATGCATCAGCGGCAGGTCTTCCACGCTCGGCGAGAAGTTGCTGAATCTCGTTTACCCTGTCTTCCTCGATGTCGCAGAGAGCAACGATTTCCACTCCGTCGATGTATGTGAAACGATCGACAGCACCGTCACCTCTCATTCCAAGTCCGATGAATCCGACTCTAACGGTGTCAATAGGGTCTACGGAGAAACCGATCATTGAAATCTGGTCGGCAGGACGCTCAGGAGTGTTGTAGACAGCAACTCCGTCCTTGATTTCATATCCGTAGCCGCAGTCGTTGCAGCAGGATACGGCGCAAAGCAATGCAGCTGTTGCAGCCAAAATGGATGTTAAGATCTTTTTCATGTGAATTATGTGTTTTAATTATCTGCTATTCTTCTGCGGCAGGTTTTACCTCAATAAGATAATTTCTTTCAAAGGTAGGGAAAATATATGGATTGTCACCGTCAACCGTGTATGAATGTCTGTTGTCGGATGCATACTCGGTCACAATGTATTCCTTGCCGGCATCAAGTCCTCTCAGTTCTATCTGGCCTCCATCCCAGTTGTCAGCATAGAATGCATAGTAGAGGGCTCCGTCCTTGGATATGGTGTGTGTCTCAGGAACATCGAATCTGATGTCATAAAGATTGAGGTATTCTCCCTTTGAAAGCATCTTTTCATTATAGATGCTGACCCATTTCTTCAATGCTGCCTCTTTCTCCGGTGTGAGGAGGTATCCGTCACCCCTTACATTAGGATTAGGCTTAGGCCATGTGAACTTGGAGCCGATGACTCCACCGATACCGATCTGGGTGCCGTAGTCGTTACCCTCGTCGCTCAATTCGACATGGTCGGCATAATATGCCATCTCAGGACACATTGCACCGTAAACCTTTCTCTTCATACGTATCTGGGCACTTGAGGTAGGGTCGGAAGCGACAGCCTGATTCATGTGAGGGGTAAGGAAGAAGTTCATTGCACATCCGCAAGGGCAGATCTGCACCACAGAATACGGCTTGATCTCGCGTGCCTTGTTGAATATGTCTTCGAAGAATTCAGGAAGTCTTTCCACGGCCTCTTCCGGATACTCCAGACCGCTGTGATGATTGTGGTCCGGCAGACAGCAGTTGAGGTGCTGTCCGTCAAGCTTAAGGCCGTCGAACCCCCATTCTCCTATGAATCTTTCGACAAGGTCTATTGTATATTTTCTTGTTGTCTTGTTTACTGGGGACAGATACCAGCTGTCCCACCATGTGATATATTCAGGAGCTCCCTGTGCATCCATCAGAAGCATGTCAGGATTCTCTCTGAGTGCTCTTGTTCCGGGATCTGCTGCAAGAGGAGCCCACCACAGCTTGGCTTTCAGACCATGAGAATGGATGGCATCCGTGATGCGTCTCATGTCCTTGGCTCCGTTGAACCTCTCGTTGGTCTCCCAGTCGCCTTCAGCTATCTGGAATCCGTCATCTACGTCAACCCACTTGAATCCCAGTTCCTTGACCTTAGGAAGTGTACCGAGGACTTCATCAACAGTGAATTTCCTTTCATATCCCCATGCACACCAGACAGCTTCGAAAGCTTCTGGTTCTGAAGCCTGAGGCTGCCAACCCTGATGAGCCTGCATGAACTTGGCAAACTGGCTGAGAGGACCGAAGAAGTCACCCTTTCCCACAGAAATGAACTGTCTCCAGGTCTTCAGTGTGTCTCCCTTGTGCATGAGCACCGGCTCTTCGAATTCCTGCAGAAGAGACATGGTTGTGAAATCATCATAACGAACCTTCTTCACCGGCATCGATATGAGCTTGAGGTCCGGCTCCACAAGACCTGTGGAAATGTTTGCGTCCCTTCTCCAGAGTGTGACCATAGGGATTCCTCCGCCGTAGTCTGTGTTGTTCATTCCGAGGAAGTTCTTCTGGTAGAAACTTTCTTCTACAGGAAGGATCCAGTCGTCACGCCTAGCAGTCGAGGTAGGCTGGAAAGACCAGATCACTTCGTCGGATTTTACGCTGAGTTTATTTGATTCCAGAGCCTTTACGGTCAGGATCTTGTCTGAATGGTTGACATAACTGCTGCTGATAAGCACCATATCTTCGAAATCCGGCAGTGTCCGGACGGTAAGGATCTTTTCGATCTCATATCCGTCTTCCTTCCATGTTCCGTAGAGGGTGTATGTCTTTCCTTCCTCACAGCCGCATTCCTTTACTTCACGAAGTTTCCAGCTGTCTATAAGGGCTTCGTCGGCAATGATGGCATCAGCTGCCTGAAAATCAGAGTGATATACGTCTGCACCTTCAGCTGATGAGATCACCTTGTAATGCATGTCATCATTGACAGAAAGTGTGATGTTCCCGTTGGTTACTGATGTGTATGAGCAAGCTGCCGTCATAAGGGCAGCTCCGATGATTGCAGAAAGTTTGGTTTTCATAGTATCGGATTAAAGGAGTTCAGTCTTGAATTTTTCAATTGCACAGGTTTCCGCTGCCTTACGTGATGAGAATGCACCTGTTCCTCCGGCTGCGGTGGTGTTGATGGCTCCTGTAAGGTTACCGTTTCTCTGGCAGTTTTCCAGGCTGTGTCCTGCAACGAATGCACTGATGAATCCTGAGTTGAAGCTGTCTCCGGCTCCGATTGCGTCAACGACCTCTTTATTAAGGAAGGATGCCAGGAAATTGCGGCTTCCGTCCTTCTTTACCAGAAGAGAACCCTTTGAACCCATCTTCACTACCATTGCCTTTCCGATATAAGGCTCGACAGCTGCAATTGCACTCTCGATGTCTTCTGTTCCTGTGAGGGCCATGAGCTCCTTTTCGTTGGGCAGGAATACTGTAACCTTCGGCAGGACCTTCTTCCAGTCCATTTCCCATTTTTCAACAGGGTCCCACTGTGTGTCAAGAGACACGGTCACTCCGTTCTCTTCCGCCTTGGCAAGCACCTTGTCCAGGTCTCTCAGAAGAGCAGACTGCATGAAAAGCGAAGATAGGTGGATATGTCTGGTGTTTTCAAATACACTGAGGTCGATGTCATCGTAGCCCATGATGTCCATCGCTCCCTGATAGGTCAGATTTGCCCTATCCTCTCCATAATTCATGACAATTGTAGCTCCGGTAGCAACTTTTCCGCTTCTGATCAGATAACCGGTATCTACGCCCTTTGCACCAAGAGAGTCGCAGACAAGGTCTCCGAACACATCTTTGCCTATCATTCCCACAAAACAGACCTTGCTGCCAAGCGATGCTGCATTGGCGGCGAAGATTGCTGTGCTGCTTCCAAGGGTGAGCGTCATGTCGGCGGCGAATTTTTCCTTGCCGATTTCCGGTTCTGATTCTATTCCGTTCAAGATCAGGTCTACGTTTAGTTCGCCGATTGCGGCGATGTCGAATGGTTTCATTTCAGTGCGGTTTTATGTGTTTCGCAAATATAATTTTATAATTTCAATTGTTTCGTTTGTCGTGGATATATTTTCGTAGGGGGGGGTAGAATATATAAATCTATACAGTGGTTACTTTACAGATTATCAGCTTTTTACATATTTTATAACATCTTTGAGAATATGTTTCGAAGTATTTTGAAAATATGATTTAAAGCTGTATCTTTGTGAATAGATAAAAACTTTTAAACCAAATAATCATGGAGGTGGGTATAGTGTCTTCTCAAGGAAGAAGAAGTGCGATCCTGCAGATCTTAAAGGAAAATTCTACTGTATCTGTTTTGGAACTCAGCAAGATGTTCGAGGTGTCGGAAGTGACAATCCGTAAAGACCTTAATATGCTGAAAGAGAGGAATTTGCTTGTCAGGACCAGAGGTGGTGCCATTGTGAACAGCACCGGGCCTCAGGAGGATGAGAAAAGCATCCGTTACAAGAGACTAGCAAATTATCGCGAGAAACAGGCTATAGGACGTGCGGCTGCAGAACTGATTGAGGAAGGAGATACGGTAATCATTGATTCCGGCACGACTGCATTCCAGGTAGCATGCAATCTGCATAGGTTTCAAAATCTTACGATTCTTACAAATGCTCTTAATGTAGCCCAGGAGGTTCTTTCATATAATCGTTTCAATGTTATCCTCTTGGGAGGAAATATCAGAAATTCCAGCGAATCTGTAGTCGGTGCTCTTGCCGAGTCCAATCTGAAGATGTTCTATTGCGACAAGCTCTTCCTCGGAGTTGATTCATTCAGTCTTGACAACGGGCTCTCCACTCCAAGTGTTGAGGAGGCGAATATCAATCAGATCATGATCCAGAGATCGCGAAAAGTGATCACTGTCTTTGATTCAAGCAAGGTGAACAAGCGTGCTCTGGCTTTCATAACTTCTCTAGATAACATTGATACCATCGTTACTGATGACGGTATGGAGAAGTCATTCATATCCCAGCTGAAAGCCAGAAATATTGAAGTGGTTACAGTAAGACCGGACGGTCTTTGATTCAGACAGTCATACGGAAAACGCCGGTATCATATTCATCGAATCCTTCAGACCGATATAGTGCTCTTGCTGCTGTTCTTGACGGGTTTGAAGTGAGGTATATTGTTGATCGGCAGCCATTTTCCCTTACATATTCTACTGCAGCCTGCACGAGTTGTCGTCCTATGCCCCTGCCCCTGTATCTTTGGTCTACGACGACGTCTTCAATCCAAAACTTGTCTCTTGCCAATGTGCTGCAACGTATAAGTGTCAACATTCCGGAGATTACTCCGTCCTCTTCACTGATAAAAAGCGTAAAATATTGATCGTCAACAAGAAACTTTAGTCTTTCTTCGTCAACGATCGGAGAAGAAGGGTCGAGCTTCTTGAGCAGAAGCCCGACCTGTTCCGTAATGTTTTCGTCAATGTCTTTCAGTATGTATGTCTTCATACCGTAAAGTTACTTGATTTTTGTGAATCTTGGAAGACGTGAAAGAGGAACATCGATCGTATAAGTCTTTCCTCCCTTGAATTTGCGTCCTTCCTCGTCAATCCATCTTCCTTTCGGTAGCTTGACACTACGGTTTGTGCCAGAGTCCATTACAGGTGCGACAAGATAGGTGTCACCCAGCATATACTGGTCATTGCAGTCTTCGAAACCTTCTCCAGGGAACATGTAGTCCATGCAGCGAACAATCGGTTCTCCTGTCTGTGCGGAATATTCTGCCTGTTCGAGTATATATGCTCCCATTTCCTTGTGGAGGAGGGCGTACTTCTGGCATATTTCAAGATTCTCCTTGCTGAGGATTCTCCAAGGTGCCACAGAGAACTGCATCATAGGCATCATAGAGTGAATCTGGCATGAACGTACGATCAGTGCCTGGTCGAATTTGTCCTCGTCTATGTCAATGAAGCTGCCGAACTGTCCTCCTCCGATCATGTCCGGACATGTGTAAGGATGTCCAAGAAGACCGGCTGCAATCATAGAAGGAACAAGTCTTGCCACTCCGTCCCAAGAATACTCCTTGTCTCCAAGCCTCTGTACAAGAGCTTCGCCGCCCATCTTCCAGCAGGCACGGAACTCATTGTAAGGGAAGAGAAGTCCAAGTTTTGCCCAAAGCTCAGTCTGCTCAGTATCAAAGGATTTGCCATCAAAAGGACTTATGTTCTCCTTAAGATATCTTTCAGGATCTCCTGCGTCGAATTTGAAACCGTCAATTCCAAACTCTTCCTGCATCTGGGCGAGTGTCTTCCTGAAATGTTCGAATGCTTCAGGATTGCTGAGGTCATAGCAAGCACTCAGTCCGTTCCACCAGTCAAGAATTGCAGGTCTTGTGCCTTCTGCATTCATGACAAGATAGCCTTTGTCACGCAGCCAACGGTATTCCTGGCTGTCTGGGGACACGAATGGTGAAACCCAGAGCATCACTTTGAATCCTAAAGCGTGGAGTTCGTCCACCATGCCTTTCGGATCAGGGAATCTGTCCGGACGGAATTCGAAATTACCGTAATATTTCTGCCAGTTGTCGTCAATCATCAGGATTCCTGTAGGGAAACCTTTGTCCACAATGCTGTGGGCATATTTCAAGACATCCGCCTGATTCTGATTGTAGACCAGCTCAATCCATGTATTATACTGTGGCACGGAGAAGAAAAGGTCTGGAGGAACTGTTCCCGATGCTGGGAAATGGGTCTTGGCCGCTGCTTTGAAAGCATCTCTGAGAGTCGTTCCGGCCTTGACGCACTCTATTTCTCCTCTTGCTGCTTCAAGCTTTATCTTACCTCCGCTGATTTCAGCCTTGAAAGGACTGTTGCTCCAGATATATCTTCCTTTGTTTGAGACAAGAAGAGGATTTGTCTGGTTGTTGAAATTCTGGGTCTGATGATTGAATTTCACCTCTGTGACATCGTCAAAAGGCATTATATTGCCAAGATCTGTGACTGATCCCCACCATTTTTCCCCTTCCAGCATTTCTATTTCACGGTTGTTCTGTGCATTCGCACCAGTAAAGACTGCCAGTATAAAGAGCAGTGCTACGATCAGATTCTGTAATCTCATATAAGTTTGTTTTAGTGAGTGTTTGTGCAAAAGTATAAATTCTTTGTTTCGAAACAAAATCAAAAACATAGGTTTCGGTTGTTTGTGATGTATCGAAACATTGCGAAATGTATTTTTTGTTTAGTTAAATAGTATATAAACCGCTTATTATTAATGATTTGAGTTGAATTAAAAGGAGGGTGATAAATGGTTATGATTTAAAAAATCGAAAGATTAATCGAAATGTTTGATATGAAACGATAAATTTGTGGACCGCAAATTATGAAATAGCTAAAATACCTATAACCCAAGATCGTATGTGTAGAGAATACAATACATGGAAGGAAATCCATCAGCAGCCGGAAATGTGGCTTAAGACTTATGGTATAATTAAAGATCTTAAAGATCAGATATCTTCTTTTGTCAAGAAATATGTAAATGAAGGTTATGATATCATCCTTACCGGTGCTGGAACATCTGCCTATATCGGAGATGCTCTCCAGTGTGTGTTGGCAGGAACTCTGCTTGATGGAGCAAAGGCCGTTGCGACGACGGATATAATCACAGAGGCAGATATGCTTTTCAATAAGGAAAGCAAGGTGCTGTTGATTTCCTTTGCCCGTTTGCTGACCATGCGACTGGAGGGATGACGATTCTTGAAGGCAGTGTTCAGCAGAATGGTGTTGCAGTTAATTTCTCAAGTCGTGGCCACAACGGTGTGGCGATTCCGGTCTTTGCCTGGGGACCTCATTCAGAGGACTTCGTCGGCACCTACGAAAACACCGAATTGTCTGATAAGATCAGACGCTTGATCAGATAGGCAGACCAAGTGCGGAAACCATACGAAATTGCCCGCGGTACCCTCAATTTCAGGGGTACCGCGGGCGATTTTCCTACAAAACTGCACTCGGTCTGCTTTTTAATGCTAACGGAGGAAGCCCTTTTCAATCAACTTTTCTGCAATCTGCACTGCGTTGGTTGCAGCACCCTTGCGGAGATTGTCGGCAACGCACCAGAAGTTCAGACCATATCTGACTGAAGGGTCGCGGCGGATACGTCCTACGAATACATCGTTCTTGCCCCATGCATAAAGCGGCATAGGATAGACATTGTTTGCCGGGTCATCCTGAAGTATAACTCCTGGGGTCTCTTCCATGATTCTGCGGACATCTTCGAGGGTGAAATCCTTCTCGAATTCGAGGTTGATGGATTCAGAGTGACCACCCTGCACCGGTACGCGGACTGTTGTAGGTGACACTCCGATACTGTCGTCTGCGAAGATTTTATGTGTCTCGTTGACCATCTTCATCTCCTCCTTTGTGTATCCTGTTTCAAGGAAAGAGTCAATATGAGGTAGGATGTTCTGATCGATAGGGTGAGGGTAGACTGCAGGGTATTCGCCCCATTTGCCTCCGGCTCTTTCTGCAGTCATCTGGTCCATGGCCTTGTAACCTGTTCCTGTAACAGACTGATAGGTAGACACAACAATACGCTTGATGCCGTATGCCTTGTGGAGTGGCCACAGAGGGAGGAGCATCTGGATTGTCGAGCAGTTTGGATTTGCGATAATGTAGTCCGATTCTTCAAGGACATCTCCATTGATTTCCGGAATGACCAGTTTCTTGGTGGGGTCCATTCTCCAGTGGGATGAATTGTCTACCACTCTTGTGCCGACTGCAGCGAACTTCGGTGCAAGTTCTGCTGATGTGCTGCCGCCTGCAGAGAATAGGGCCAGGTCCGGACGTGCAGCAATCGCGTCTTCAGCACTGACTACTGTCCATTCCTTTCCCTGGAAATTGATCTTACGTCCTACGGACTTTGTCGAAGCTACCGGAAGGAGCTCCGTAACAGGGAAGTTTCTCTCTTCGAGTACTTCCAGCATTCTGGTGCCGACCAGTCCTGTGGCACCCACTACAGCTACTTTCATATTTTCAACCTTATATCTATATTGTTTTACACTTAACTTGTTTCGTTTGGGAAGTTTTTTCCTTTTGTCATTTCGACCGAACGAAGTGAGTGGGAAATGACAGGCCGGAACTGCTGCTTGGGCTAAAGGGCAGCGGCGAGGTCGGCGATCAGGTCGTCAACGTTCTCGATGCCGACTGAGAGTCGGAGCATATTAGGATATACTCCTGCGGCAACCTGCTCTTCAGGACTGAGCTGAGAGTGGGTTGTCGAAGCCGGATGAACGATAAGCGACTTTGCATCCCCGACACTTCCTACGTGAAGGATAAGTTCAAGACGGGTAACCAGAGCGGCTGCAGCCTCAAAACCACCTTTGACGCGGAATGTCAGTACACCACCGAATCCGTTCTTGAGGTATTTGCATCCTAATTCATGATATGGATTGCTCTTGAGACCAGGGTAGTTGACGCTTTCAACTGCCGGATGTTTCTCAAGGAATTCAGCCACTGCAAGAGTGTTGGCACAGCAACGTTCTGCCCTGAGAGACAGAGTCTCCAGCCCCTGGAGCATCAGGAAGGAATTGAAAGGTGATGGTGCCGGTCCTATGTTGCGGAGACCGTCCACGCGTACGCGTCCGGCAAAGGCAGCAGGTCCGAATACGTCTTTATATACAAGACCATGGTAGCTCTCTGAAGGGGCAGCAAGAAGAGGATATTTTTCTGCAGTCCAGTCAAAGTTACCACTGTCAACGACCACTCCTCCAAGAGCGGTTCCGTGTCCGCATATCCATTTGGTTGCCGAGTGGACAGATACGTGTGCTCCCCATTCAAAAGGACGGAAGAGATAACCTCCCATGCCGAATGTGTTGTCCACCATTACACAGATTCCCTTACGTTGAGCAAGCTCTGCAATAGGCTCATAATCAGGAATGTTGAAGGCGGGGTTACCGAGGTTTTCCAGATATATGGCTTTTGTACGTGAGTCGATCAGAGGTTCGATATCTTCAACCTTGTCGCTTTTTGCAAAGCGGACTTCGATACCCATGTCACGCAGGGTGATGGCAAACATTGTGAAGGTTCCTCCATAGAGGAAAGGCTGTGCCACGATGTTGTCCCCGGGACCGCAGATGTTGGTGATGGAAAGGAATACGGCAGACTGGCCTGATGCTGTAGCAGTCGCTGCCACTCCGCCTTCAAGTGCCGCCATCCTCTTTTCAAACACTTCTGTGGTCGTGTTGGTGATACGGGTATAAATGTTTCCGGGACGCTTGAGCTCGAAAAGCTCAGCACCATATTCCATGCTGTCAAATGTGTATGCCGTGCTCTGATAGATAGGCACAGCGGTACCTTTGGAAACAGGATCGATTTCCTGTCCTGCCCTGACCTGCAGGGTCTCGAATCTATATTGTTTGTCTTTCATATAGTTATATCCGTTTTATACTATGATGTCGTTCAATACTCCGGAAGCTGTCTGGTAAGCTCCCGCTCCTGCACCCTGCACTACCAGCGGTGATGGATAGAATTCAGTCTTGATGATTGCCGAGTTGTCCGTGCCGCAGAGGTTGAACAGAGGGTGGGACTCGTCAATGTTCTCCAGACCGATTCTGGCCTTGTAGCCGAGAGGAGAACTTTCGTCCTTTACAAGGGATGCTACAAATCTTTGTCTGAGACCCTTGTCGGCAGCTTCATGGTAGCGGGCTGCGAACATCTCTTCGTTTTCTGCCAGCATCTGATAGAATGCAGGCACCTTGCCTTCAAAGAACTCAGGTCCGAGGATAGGAGAAATCTCCACGTCAGCCTCGTCAAGCGGAACGCCGGCCTCGCGTGAGAGGATTATAAGCTTTCTGAGGACATCTCTTCCGCTCAGGTCAAGCCTTGGGTCCGGCTCTGTGTATCCGGCATCCTGAGCCCTCTTTACGACTTCTGCAAATGTGCCGCCCTCTCCTCCACGGTAGGTGCTGAATATGTAATTCAATGTACCGCTGAGGACAGCTTCTATACGAAGGATTTCATCTCCGCTGTTGACGCTGCGTGAGATTGACTCGAGGATCGGAAGTGCAGCTCCGACAGTCGTTTCGTACTTTAGCGAAGCTCCGTTGGCCAGGGCTGTCGCCTTAAGTTCCGCGTACTGTCTGTAAGGGGATGAGAACGTAATCTTGTTGCATGCTACGACTGAATATCCGTTCTTGAACAGATTCATGTATTTGTAGGCAATGTCTGATGAAGCCGTGCAGTCGACGAATACCGAATTCTCCAATGATGTCTTTGCAAGGGCTTCGAAATAAGCTTCGTCTGAAGAACTGAGGCCGTTCTGCAGTGCCTCTTCCGCTTTGGAGAGGTCCAGGCCGTCGGGATCGATCACATATTTACGGCTGTTGGAAAGTCCGCAGATGTTGATCTTCTTTCCTGTCCTTGCTGCAATCTTTTCTCCGTTCTTGCGGATTATGTCGACAAGTGCCCTGCCCACTGTGCCGAATCCGGCGATAAAGACGTTGATGTCACGAAGGGTGCTCTTTCCGAAGAACTCTTCATGTATATGCCTGATTGCTCCGTTGACCTCCTTTGAAGAAACGATCACCGAAATGTTTCGTTCCGAAGAACCCTGTGCCGTAGCCCTGACAGTGATGCCATGTCTTCCCAACGCGGCGAGCATGCGGCCTGTGGCTCCGGTGTGGTTGAGGATGTCATCGCCCACAAGGCAGACGATGGAGAATCCTTTCTCCACCTTGAGAGGATTGAGCTTGCCGAGAGTTATCTCGTAGGCAAAGCATTTGTCAGCAGCCTCTCTGGCCTTTTCCGCATCCTTTTCCGATACGGCGATACACATGGTATGCACGGATGAGGCCTGGGTGATGAGTATGATGTTTATATCGTTCTGGCTGAGAGTCTCGAAAAGACGGCTGGAGAAGCCTGGGATGCCTACCATTCCGCTGCCCTCAAGAGAAAGCAGGGCGATGTTGTCGGAGTTCGATATTCCGATGAGCTTGCTCTTGCTTCTTGGAGGATTCTTCTCGATGAGGGTTCCGAATGCTTCAGGGTCGAAGGTGTTCTTTACATAGATAGGAATGCCCTCGGCGACAACCGGTTGGATTGTAGGAGGGTAGATGACCTTGGCTCCGAAGTGTGAAAGTTCGAGTGCAGCCTTGTATGAGATATTGCTGATGGTACGAGCTGATGGTACAATCTTAGGATTTGATGTCATCATTCCCGGAACATCTGTCCAGATTTCCATCACACGTGCCTTGCATCCGACTGCAAAGAGAGAAGCTGTGTAGTCTGAGCCTCCTCTTCCGAGGGTAGTCGTACGTCCGAGTTTGTCGGAAGCGATGAATCCTGGAACTACGAACAGCTGTGTGATGGCATTGTCTTCCACCATCTTGTTGACCTTGAAATATGTCTTCTGTATGTCCACCACATTCTTTCCGCTCTTTTCCACAGTGCGGATTATCTCTCTGGAGTCCATCCATTTCACTGCGATACCGATGGAAGCAAGCTTGGTCGCCAGAATCTTTGTAGACCACAGTTCTCCAAATCCCTGGATTGCATCAAGGCTGGCAGGGGAGAGCTCGCCAAGCAGACAGACTCCCTGGGCGATACCTCTGAGTGAATTGAAAAGTGAATCGCAGACCTCAATGGATTCCTCATGCTTCTCCAAAGGGAGGATTTCCCTTATGATCTGGTGGTGTTTCTTCTGAAGTTCGTCGATGAGGACCTTGTAGCTTTCGTCGCGGCTGGCAGCCAGATTTCCTATCTCGATGAGTGTGTCTGTGCATCCGCTTATGGCTGATGACACCAGGATTGTCCTGTCGCGGTCAACAGCCTTTGCCACGATGTCGACAACCTTGGACATATTGAGGGTATTGGCAACTGAAGTGCCTCCGAATTTAAGTACTTGCATATTGTGTGTCCGTTTTATTTCAAGGTAACAATGGTTCTATGATTGCTGTAAGCTGGTCATATTCAAGCAGGAAGCCGTCATGCCCGAATTTTGACGTCAGTTCGTGGTAGGTCGCTCCCGGAATATGTGAGGCTATCATCTTCTGCTCCTCGACAGGAAAAAGTCTGTCGCTGTCGATTCCTACGACCCTGGTGTTGCTCCTGATTGTGCCGAGTGCAGCCTCAACTCCTCCACGTCCTCTTCCTACATTATTGCTGTCAGCTGAGCCGCAGAGATAATAATATGAATATGCGTCGAATCTGTCCGCCAGTTTTTTGCCCTGGTATCTCTGGTATGATGCGGCCCTGTCTGCAAACAGGCAGTCGACGTCCTGTTCGTATTGTGTGAGGTTATATCCTTCGTAGCTTCTGTATGAGATCAAGGCGATGCTTCTTGCACATTTGAGTCCGGCTTCTCCTCCTTTCAGACTTGCACATTCTCGGAAAGTAGGGTCAGCTTCAAGTGCAAGCCTCATTGATTCGTTGTACGCTGTCAGCCAAGGTGTTGTCCTGACTCCGCATGCTATCAGTACCAGCTTGTCTATCAGGTCCGGCTCCATAATGGCCCATTCTGCGGACTGGAATCCTCCTATCGAACCTCCGATCATAAGGTCGATCCTTTCAATTCCGAGGTGTCTGCGGACAAGGTCGTTGGCCCTGACAATATCCCTGACGGTAATCATCGGAAAGTCCAGATAATATGGCTTTCCTGTCTCAGGATTTATGCTTGACGGACCGGAAGATCCATATGGAGAGCCCAGCATGTTGGCACAGACCACAAAATATCTTTCTGTGTCAAAGAGCTTTCCTGGTCCGACAAGCTGTGGCCACCAGTCTTCTGCGTCTGAATTGGCCGTCAGTGCATGGCAGATCCAGATGACTTTTCTCTCGTCATCCTTCTGCCAGCATCTTTCAGAAGTGTGGTAAGCAACCTTAAGCTCGCTTACACAGCCGCCGGCTTCAAAGTGAAAAGGTCCGTTATGTATGTATTCGTGTATGATCATCCTATACCTTTCTGAAAAAACGTGCAAAGATACGTAATATATTGATAATCTGATTAAAAAAATGCACTCATTCATATCCCCTGAAACAAGTGCATTGATTTTGCAGGGATGCAAAGTTGTAATTTTTGATCATGATGTACAATAGTTTGGAGAAATTCGGAAAAATATTCTATTTTTGTTAAAATTACCACATAATAAAGAAAAATATTCTATAAAAAACGCAAATTACAGAATGGTTGATTTTTTAGATCATATAGATGTCCTTATTCTTAAGGAACTTCAGAAGGATGCCAAGCTTACGACAAAGGAACTTGCGGCGAAAGTGAATCTTTCTCCTTCTCCGACATTCGAAAGACAGAAACGTCTTGAAAGGGAGGGCTACATCAAGAGATATGTGGCAGTCGTGGACCCGATAAAGACAGGAAACGGCATCATGGTGCTATGCAACGTGAGCCTCAAGCACCATAGCAAGGAATACAGTCGTCAGTTCACATCGGTCATAGCTGATATTGACGAGGTTGTGGAATGTTTCAACACATCGGGAGACTATGATTATATGCTTAAGATATATGCCCGTGACATGAGGCATTATCAGGATCTTGTCCTCGGTACCTTCGGCGAATTGGACTGTATCGGATCTCTGCACAGTATCTTTGTGATCGGAGAGGTGAAGAACACTGGTGAAATATGTATCTTTGCATCCTGATAAACCGGATTTTTGAATATGATTGCAACACTTATAATACTTATTGTTTCCGCAATCCTTTTTGTAAGCGGAAAGGTAAGGTCTGATCTGGTCGCTATATGTGCCTTGCTGGCACTGCTGCTCTGTCAGGTCCTTACACCGGAAGAAGGTCTTTCTGGTTTTTCCAATACTACCGTCATAATGATGATCGGCCTTTTCGTCGTCGGAGGTGGTATTTTCCAGACTGGACTTGCCAAGATGATAGGCAGCAAGGTGATGACGCTGGCAGGAGACAGCGAGACGCGTATGTTCCTTCTGGTCATGCTTGTTACAGGTACGATAGGGGCATTTGTCAGCAACACAGGTACGGTTGCCCTTATGCTCCCGATTGTGGTGAGCATGGTGGCAAGTGCAGGACGTTCACCAAGACGTTTCCTCATGCCGCTTGCCTTCGCAAGCAGCATGGGAGGAATGATGACTCTTATCGGTACCCCTCCCAACCTTATAGTCAGCGACACTCTTCAAAGTGCCGGATATGAGCCACTCTCATTCTTCTCCTTTCTGCCGGTAGGCCTTATAATCCTGACGGTTGGCATAATTGTTCTGCTTCCTTTGACGAAGCTTCTCGCACCGAAAGAAAAGACAGAGGACAAGAAGAAGACAGGCAAGTCCCTCAAGGACCTGGTGAAGGAATATGGCATTGCTTCTTCTCTGTTCAGGGTGCATATAAATGATGAAAAATCACCAGCTATAGGTAAGACGGTTGTGGACCTTGATGTTTATAGGAAATACGGAATCAATGTTCTGGAGCTGCGTCGCAGTGTCGGCCCGAACCGTTTTGTCAGGACAGTTAACCAGAAGCTGGCTTCTTCGGATGCCGTGCTGTCAGCCGGTGACGTGCTTTATCTTTCGGGAGATCCGGAGATGATAGAGAAGTTTGCAGTGGATTATGATCTGCGTCTTCTGGATGTTCATACTGATGAGATCACAGGAAGTTCTTCCAATGCATCACTTGACTTTTTTGACATAGGAGTAGCCGAAATACTTATAATGCCGACATCCTCGATGATAAACAGGAAGATAAAGGACCTGGAGTTCAGAAGCAAGTTCAATGTTAATGTGTTGGGTGTCAGGAGGAAAAACGATTATATCCTTCAGGACCTTGGCCAGGTGAAGGTAAATGAGGGGGATGTGCTTCTGGTTCAGGGTGCATGGTCCGACATTGCTCTTATGAAGAAGGAGTCCTCCAACTGGGTGGTTCTGGGAGAGCCTCTTCAGGAAGCATCAAAGGTGACTCTTGATTATAAGGCACCGGTGGCAGCGGCAATCATGATAGCCATGATTGTAATGATGGTGGTCGAGTCCATTCCTGTTGCTCCGGTGACTTCCGTTCTTCTTGCTGCGATCCTGATGGTAATGACTGGATGTGTCAGAAGCATGGAGGCTGCCTACAAGACCATAAACTGGCAGACCATTGTCCTGTTTGCCGCCATGCTGCCTATGTCGATCGCTTTGGAAAAGACGGGTGTGTCTGCTATGATTTCCCAAAGCATAGTGGGAGTCCTCGGTGACAGCGGCCCTAGAGTCCTTCTTGCCGGAATCTATGCTGTGACATCCCTCATGACAATCTTCATCAGCAACACAGTTACGGCTGTCCTTATGGCTCCTATCGCCCTTCAGTGTGCCCTGCAGATAGGTGTTAGCCCTGTACCTTTTATGTTTGCAGTGACTGTCGCGGCGAGTATGTGTCTTGCCTCGCCTTTCTCCACTCCGCCTAATGCCCTGGTGATGTCGGCCGGACAGTATACCTTCATGGATTATATAAAGGTGGGACTTCCGCTTCAGATTTTATATGGAGTGGTGATGGTCATTGTCCTTCCTATGCTGTTCCCTTTTTAGGAGATGGTAAGCTGTGAATGACTTATACCTCTTGAATATCATTCTGTTCAAGAGGTTTTTTCTATTCCGAGGTAGGGGAGGTGGAAAGAAATACGTTCTTAATATGTGACATATGCTTAATAAGCCGGAAATGAATATATCAACCTTGAATGAGACGACCTTTGAAGACTTGTTCTATGAATATTCTCCAAGACTTGTCAACTATGCCAGGCATTTTCTTCAGGATGAATATGCGGCAGAGGAACTGGTTCAGGAGACATTCATAAAACTCTGGGAAAAATACCGGGGACGCACATCTTCAACATGGCCATCGCTGATCTTTACCATGCTACGTAACGGTTGCATGGACAGGCTTCGCAGTCTCAGTGCAAGAAAAGGACTGACATTTTCGGAATCTATCGGGGACCTTTGTGATGAAGGTCTGTACCGCTTGGAGTTTTTAGCCGGCTCTACATCCGATGGAAAGACTCTCTACGATGAGCTGATGCGGAATCTTAACGAAAAGGTTGACTCCTTGCCTCCTCGATGTCGCGAGGTCTTCATCATGAGCCGTCAGGAAGGAAAGACCAACAGGGAAATATCCAAGGCCCTGGGCATATCGGAAAAAGCAGTGGAGAAGCATATTACAAAGGCACTCAAGGTTATGGACGAAATTACAAGATGAATATGAATGATATAAAAGATCTTTGTTTCAAGTATTTAGGCGGAACTTCGGAGGTTGAAGAGGAGAGGGTTGTCCTGACTTTCATAAAGGAATCTGAAGGCAACAGACTTCTTTTTGAGGAATGGAAGAGGGAGTGGAAGCAGCAGACTCCGGAATATTCCCAGGTCTTCTCCTTTGGAAAGGTGAAGAATGAAATCCGCAGACGTGAAAAAGCGAGAAACAGAAAGCTGATGTTATGCTCTGCAGCTGCAGCCGCAGCAATGCTTCTGATTGGAGGACTGGCTGTGCTTTCCATCAATAGAGAGGTCGAGGTGCCGGAAAACTGTATAGTAAGGACAGGGTACAACGAGAAGACCCAGGTCACTCTTCCGGACAATTCCGTAGTCTGGCTGAATGCCGGATCTTCCTTGAGCTATTGTGAGGACTTCATAGCCGACACCAGGGAGGTGAGTCTTGTCGGGGAGGCATATTTCGATGTTGTGAAGATGCCGGATTCCCCATTCATTGTCCATATCTCAGGAAGTGACATCACGGTCAAGGGAACCAGATTCAATGTGACAGCCTACAGCAATGAAGCCGAGGTTTCGACTTCGCTGATCGAAGGATCCATAGTCTTTGCTTCCGAAAAGGTTTCTGTTGAGATGATACCTGGAGAACAGCTTGTATATAATGTGTATACGGAGGATATCACAAAGACAAAGACCGACACCCGGCCGAGCATATCTTGGGTGAACGGCAAGCTTGACTATGCATCGATTTCCCTTCAGAAACTTCTTGAAAGGCTGTCTTCGCTCTATGGCGTAGAATTCCGCTACACACCTATCAAATACAAGAACCGTGAGTTCCGTATAAAACTGAATGACAGTGAGCCTATAGATGACATCCTGAATGCGATTTCTGTGATTCTTCCAATCGATTATGTGATAGAAGGCAACGTCATAACTGTCACAGAATCCTGAGTTACCTGAAATAACCATATTAATTAATAATACAACTGATGAATATGTCTCTGATTATGAAACGCCTGTCTCTGGCGGTGTCAGTCTTGCTGATCTGTCTTGGAGCAGGGGCACAGAATATCAGTCTGAGCTTTTCAGGGGCGTCTCTTTCTGACGTCCTTCATGCAATGGAGGAACAGACGGACTGCTCCTTCATCTATGAGACAGCAGATCTGAACAAGGCTTCAAGCATAACGATTGAAGCGAAGAACAGGTCTCTGGTCTCTGTACTTAATGAAATCATCAAGGCACCTTTGAGCTATGAGATGAAAGGAAAGATAGTGATCATCTCATCGGCAAAACAAAGTGTACAGCCGCAGCCCTCGACAGAGATCCGCGTCAGCGGAACAGTAATGGATGCAGCAAACCATGATCCTCTTGTGGGACTCATGGTGATGATAAAGGGAACAACTGTCGGCACTACAACAGATCTTGACGGCCATTTTTCCATAACGGTACCGGACAGGGATGCCGTTCTTGTATTCGATTACATCGGATTCAAGCAGGAAGAGATAACAGTAGGGTCGCATACCAAGCTCAATGTGGTCATGCATGAGGAACTTTCCGAGCTGGACGAGGTCGTTGTCGTGGGATATGGAACCCAGAAGAGACTGACTGTCGTAGGAGCAGTTGACGGAGTGGCTCCGAAACAGCTTCAGCAAGGTACCACAAGGTCTCTGTCTAACAATCTTGCCGGTCAGCTTGCCGGTGTCATTGCAGTGCAGAGGACAGGTGAGCCGGGCAAGGACAACTCGGACTTCTGGATTCGAGGCATAAGTACATTTTCAGGCAGTTCTTCACCTCTTGTGCTTGTCGATGGAGTTGAACGCTCTCTGAATGACATGGACCCTGCTGAAATAGAGTCCTTCTCCATCCTTAAGGATGCTGCTGCGAGTGCGGTATATGGTGTGCGGGGAGCCAACGGTGTCATCATCATCAACACCAAGCGTGGTGAGGTAGGAGCTCCGAAGGTCTCTGTCCGCTATGAAGCTGCCATGAGTGAACCTACTCAGCTTCCGGACTTCATCGGGGCTGCCGATTATATGGAGGTCATGAACGGCATCGCTTCTGATTCCGGCATCACTCTTCCTTATGGAAAGGAGCAGATAAGACTGACAAGGACACAATACGACCCGGATCTTTATCCGGATGTCGACTGGATTGATGCAATCACCAACGATTATGCATATAACCAGCGTGTAAATGTCAATGTAAACGGAGGTTCTCCTGTCCTGCGTTATAACATCACGACATCCATCTTCGATGAAAAGGGAATCATGGCTACGGATGATACCCAGTCATGGGACGGCAGCACAGCTCTTACGAGGTATAATATCCGTTCAAATGTGGATGTGGACATCACAAGCACCACTCTGCTCAAGATCAACATCGGTGGCTATATCCAGCAGCAGAATACGTGCAACCATGACATCGAGGATCTTTTCAACATAGCCTTCAACACTCCGCCTGATGTACATCCGACAATATATTCAAACGGTCTTCTTGCCATCAAGGACGGTAACCAGAATCCATGGGCTTCGGCTACTCAGAAGGGATTCAAGAGGATATCACGCTCAAAGATAGAGAGCCAGGCCACATTGGAGCAGGACTTCAAGTTCATCACACCTGGCCTCAAGGCACGAGTGACATTTGCCTTCGACAGCTCGAACCAGAGCACAGTGACCAGAGGCAAGACGCCGGACCTTTACAACGTTGCAAAATCACGTGATGACGATGGTAACCTGATCATGAACATCTACAGCTACGGTCAGGAATTCCTTTCACATTCAAGCAGCGGAACATACGGAGCCCAGTCCACCTACTTTGAAACCGCATTGTCATATAACAGGGATTTCGGCAAGAATTACCTTGATTTCATGCTCCTCTACAATCAGAGAAGCTATGACACAGGTGATGTCCTTCCTTTCCGTGACCAGGGATTTGCAGGAAGATTCTCATATTCCTATGACAGAAGATATGTTGCCGAATTCAATTTCGGATACAATGGTTCCGAGAACTTTGCAAAGGGTCACCGTTTCGGATTCTTTCCTTCTGTAGCCCTCGGATGGCTTGCATCGGAAGAACCTTGGATGCAGTCCGTCAAACATATCATTTCAAAGCTAAAGCTCAGGGGTTCTTATGGAATAGTGGGAAATGATGACATTCAGGGACGCCGTTTCGCGTATATAACCACTCTCGGCACCAATGACGGATATTCATGGGGAGCAGGCGGCAGCGGCGGTCATCATACTGTCGGAAATGATGCCCACATCGGCCGTTGGGAAGGTAATCAAGGTGTTGCAGACCTTACATGGGAGAAATCCGCAAAGCTTGATGTCGGATTTGAACTGGGTCTGTGGCACAGCTTCAATCTTCAGGTGGATTATTTCTATGAAAGAAGAAGCAATATCTTCATGCAGAGAAACACCATCCCGGGTTCTGCCGGATTCATCAATGCTCCTTATGCCAACTACGGTATAGTGGACAATCATGGTGTGGACCTTTCCATGGAATTCAACAGGCAGTTCAACGAAGACTGGTTCCTCTCCATGAAGGGTACATTCACATATGCCCATAATACGATCATCGAAAAGGATGAAGCCCCTTCAGTGATCGGAACCTACCGTTCATTCACAGGTCAGTCCGTGTCTACACTGTATGGACTCACGGCAATAGGCCTGTTCACCGATGACGATTTTGTCGATCCGGCAACGGGCGAACTGAAGCCGGGCATTCCTCTTCAGTCCTATGGAAATGTACGTCCGGGAGACATCAGATATATGGATATGAACGGAGACAACATCATCAACGATGAGGACAAGGGTCCTATCGGAGGAACAGAAACTCCTGAAATCGTCTTCGGTCTGGGAGCCAGCCTCAGATGGAAGAACTGGGACCTGAGTGCCTTCTTCCAGGGTACTGCAAACACTTACAGGGTGATCGGAAGCGATCTCTTCCTGCCGGGAAGCGGCTCCGGTGTGCTGGGAAACATCCACTCCAACTACACTGACAGCTGGAGTGTGGATAATCCTCGCCAGGATGTATTCTATCCGAGATTCACCTATGGAACAAGCCAGAACAACAAGCAGGCTTCCACATGGTGGAAGAAGGATATGAGCTTCATTCGTCTGAAGACACTTGAACTTGGCTATTCGTTCGATAAATTCAGAGTCTTCTTCAGCGGAAACAACCTCTTCTGTCTGTCAGGCTTCAAGCTTTGGGATCCGGAGATCGGAGCGAATGACGGTCTGATCTATCCGACGATGAGGACATTCTCCATAGGAGCTACGATTAACTTCTAAAATGACTGAAACATGAAGAACATCTTTAAATATATATTGATAGCATCCTCAATTCTTTGTGCCGCATCTTCATGCAACTGGCTTGATCAGGTTCCGGAAGATGAACTGACCTTGGAGATGGTGTTCAATGACAAGACCAGGACAGAAGACTGGCTTGCCGGTGTGTATGCCGGAATTGCCGATCCTTACTGGGACCACATGAAGTTTGCCGGCTATGATGCCATGAGTGATGACTGCACCCTGCCTCAGGCATGGACTACATTCGGATGGAATATCCTCAATATGGTGGCGGGAAACTGGTCTCCGGCTTCAGAATGGCAGATGAACTACTGGACGGAACTGCCTAAATACATTCGTTCCGCCTATATATTCATGGAAAACGTGAAGCCGCTTCCTAGTGCAGGCGTTCCTGCATCGGAGGTCGAGCTCATGAAGAATGAGGCACGTTTCCTCATCGCCTATTATTATTGGCTGCTTCTGGAGTCCTACGGCCCGATTCCTTTCAGTCCTGGCCTGGTGTCTTCGGATGCCAGCTATGACGAGCTGATGCTCGAGCAGACTCCGTTCGACACCATCGTAGACTGGATCGACAACGAGCTGATAGAGACAGCAAAGAATCTCCCGGCATTCTATATAAACAACAACAAGTTCGGAAGGGCGACTTCAGTAATGTGCCATGCCGTGCGTGCCAGAATGCTTCTCTTCGCTGCTTCTCCTCTGGTCAACGGCAACAGCGACTATGCAGACTACAGGAACAAGTCAGGTGAGAACCTCTTCAGCACTGCTCCGTCTGAAGAAAAATGGAAAAGAGCGGCAGATGCCTGCAAGGAGCTTATAGAACTGGCCGAGTCAAACGGTTACGGACTTTATTATGAAATGAATGCTGCCGGTCAGATCGATCCCTTCCTTTCTTACCAGAACATGATGTTTACAAGATGGAGTGACGGCAACAAGGAAATCCTTTTCCCACGTCCGGGAGGTTGCGACCTTTGGGATTATGAAAAGCATGCACAGCCTAGAGGAAGTGGAGGAAACGGTGCATTGGGTGTGAGCCAGTCACTTGTGGATGCCTTCTTCATGAAGAACGGTCTGCCGATTGACAACCCTATGTCAGGCTATAGTGAGACAGGATTCTCGACATCTTCTGACCTTAGGACCAATACATCCTGGAGCCTCGGCTCACCGACTGCAACTCCTGGTGAAATCACCACTGCAGGGACATATAACATGTATTGCAACAGGGAACCTCGCTTCTATGTAAGTGTACTTTATAACGATGCATGGTACAGACAGTCATCCCGCAGGACAGAATTCCATAATCACTCCATGGACGGCGGAGGATATGATTCTCCTCAGGCCGGTTATCTGATCAGAAAGAAGGTAAGCCCGGATGTGCATGTGATGAACAATACATATGTCTATCGCCCAGGCATCCTTTATCGTCTCGGTGAGGTCTACCTGAACTATGCCGAGGCATTGAATGAATATGATCCCGGAAATCCTGATGTCCTGATTTATCTGAACAAGATAAGGGAGAGAGCCGGAGTTCCGATGTATAATGATGGAAATGACCGTATTACAGTCAATGCTTCCGATAAGGAACTGATGCGTGAGCTCATCAGAAAGGAGAGAAGGGTGGAACTTTGTGTAGAGGGAATAAGATATAACGACCTTCGCCGCTGGAAAGAGGCAGAGGCCGTGCTTACCGGTCAGGTTGAAGGAATGAATGTCAATGCCACCGTAAAGGATGAATATTTCAGGCGAACCAAGCTGGACATTGTGCGAAGCTATAAGAAGGCCTTCTATTTCCAGCCGGTTCCGGCATCCGAAATGGACAAGAATCCTAATCTGGTCCAGAATCCTTATTGGCTGTCAAACGAATAAAAGGGTAATCAAATGAAAAACAAGATATTATCAACAGCAGCTTTGTTGTTCGTCCTGGCAGGATGCAACACTGAAGAGAATCCGTATGCACCGGTCGGGGGTGATCCCATCGCCATACAGTCAAGTGTACAGGAAGTGGTTCTCGAGCAGTCCCGTGACAATGAGACAGCGGTGACATTCACCTGGAACAAGGGATTCGAGTACAATGACAATGTCAAGGTCACATATTGCTTCAAGATAGATGTAGCAGACAATAATTTCGAGACAGCGACCGAGCTGGAAGTGCTCGGAGACGATGTCTTTGAGAAAACTTATACTGTTGAACAGCTAAATGACCTGTGTCTGGAGCAGTGGAACATCACTCCGGGCGAGCCTGTAAGGCTTGAAGCCAAGGTGATCGCACGCCACACGGCAGACAAGTTCATCATGCCTCAGGTTGCTACCGTAGCCTTCGATGTCAAGACATATGAACTGACATCTTCTCCTCTATACATCATAGGAGATGCCATAACTGTTGATGGAAGGCCTATAGGATGGAATCCTTCGAATGCCTTGAGGATGACCGAGGAGGTGCTTTCCCGCATATACAGCATCAAGTGCGACTTTACTCCGGGTGAATATCTTTTCCTCAGAAGCAACACTTCTCTTGACCCTGCTTATGGAAAGGGCAATGACAAGGCTATAGAGCTCTATGAGCAGAATGCCGTACGGCTTGTCATGGAACGCGAACAGTCGTATACAGTAAGGGTGAATGTCAAGAAGGGAACGCTTGACCTTATATATCATCCTCAATATGATAACATCTACATGGTCGGCGACGCAACGCCTAACGGATGGACTATCGAAGATGCTACTCCTCTTGTCTGGACGGAGAATACCGGAGAGTTTGTCTATGAAGGCCCTCTCAAGACCGGGGAACTCAAGTTTGCGGCTGGTGAGGCCTCATGGGATGTCCCATTCTATATGTCTGTTACTGCGGGACAGGAAGACCTTACCGTGACATCCGTCATGTTCGTTCCGCCGGGAGGTCCGGATAATAAATGGAAGATCACCGAAGCAGGAAACTACAGGATTACCCTTGATATCGATAAACTGAAGATAAAATTTGAAAAACTATAAAATAATTAAACTGAAACATGAAAAAGACATTAATCGCATTGCTTTCGATTTTCTCGATTGCCCTTGTTTCATCATGTCAGAAGGACGTGGTGGAAGAAAAGACAAATGAACTTAAACCGATTGAAGTCACTGCATCGGAGAATCTTCTCGAGGTGACGTGGACAGACAACAGCGTCTATGCCGATCCTGTGACTTATAACGTGGTGTTCTCTCTCAAGGGAGGTTCAGACTCCCAGGTCTATGAACAGGCATCTGTAACAAGTCCGTTGACACATACCTCTGCAGCCGTACAGGCTCTGTTGGTGAATGACTGGAAGGTTGCAGAAGGAAGCCAGGTCGCTGTGAATGTGGTTGTAAACGTCCTTCAGGGCGGAAAAGTGATTCACAGCAGTGATGCTGTCGAGGCTAAGGTTACTGTCGAGGCTTCGATCAAGCCGCTGGCTCTTTCGATTGATCCTCTTACAGTAGTCCTTTCTGAGGATTCATCAGATCAGACCGCTGTGACTTTCTCTTGGACTGATGAAAACAAATACTCGGATGTCTCTTATCGCCTTATCCTCAAGGCAGGAAGCAAGTCCGAGACTGTTGAGGCATCTGCTAAGGAACTTTCTTTCACAAATGCTGAATTCAATTCACTTGTAAGGGAAAAGCTCGGAATGGAAGCATCTGTCACAGCTGATGTCGAGGCTGTCGTCGAGGCTTACTCTGCTTCTGGCGTTCTTGCATCATCTTCAACTGTATTCTTCAGTGTCATGCCTTTCGGAAAGATGACCGAGTACAGTTCTCTTGCCGTAATGGGATCTGCAACTGCAGCCGGTGACAATGTGGCTTCTGCCATCGAAATGACAAAGGGTGAAGGTGCAGTGTTTACATGGAAAGGTGAGCTCAAGAAGGGCGGCAAGCTCCGTATTCTTGTGGAGCCGGACGGAACGGCTGATGCGGACTGTCTCATCCCTTCATCAGATGAAAAGGAAATCGTGTCTGGAACACTTGAGAACATTATCCTTGACAGGAAGACAGACGATCCTAGGAAGGAGTACAGCTGGACAGTTCCTGTATGGGGAATCTGGGAAATTACAGTAGATCTTGCTGAAAGAACCCTTCAGTTCGACCTTGCTACCAGGAAATACAACAATATAGGAATGGTAGGACCTGCAACTCCTAACGGATGGGATGCAGTCAATCCGACACTCTTCACGACTACAGACAAGAAAGTCTTCACATGGGAAGGTTCCCTCAAGACAGGTACTATGCGTTTCCTCAATGATCCTTCTTCTGCCGGTTGGGAAGTTGACCAGTACATCGCTACAGAAGCTGACAAGGAAGTGATTTCAGGCGAGTCGCAGAGGATCGTCCTTGCTGCGGTAGGAGGTCCAAGAGGTGACAATATGTGGAAGGTCACTACTCCTGGAACATATAAGATCACAATTGATATTGACGAGATGACCATTCTTTATGAGCTCACAGGAAGCCTCATATCTTCTTTCAACAACATCAAGATGGTCGGTCCTGCTTCACCGGGCGGATGGGATTCGGCTAACATGACTCCTCTTCAGAAGGATGGTCAGGGCTGGAAATGGACAGGTCATCTCAATAATGGCGAAATAAAGTTCGTATGCAACCAGAACGGCAATGACTGGGGTGAAGCCCAGCTTCTTGCAAAGACTGAAGGTGCCGGAGTATCTGTTGCTGAAGGTACGGAATATACATCCAATATAGGTGGTGACGACTGGAAGTGGGTAATCCGTAACAGCGGTAACTATACAGTCTCTATCGACGCATTCGGTAAGATAACCTACACAATCAATTCTCTTGATGTAGCAGATTCAAACTATCCTTCCCTCGGACTTATCGGTGATGCAGCTCCTAACGGATGGAACCAGTCTTATACAGAGTCTACCCTTCTTCCTGAAGGTAACGGCGTCTATGTGTGGACCGGTAATCTCAATGCTGGTGGTCTCCACATCATGTGTGATGTGACCAAGACTGACTGGTCAAGCCCTAGATTCACAGCACCATACGGAGGTATTACAGCAGAGTCAGGCAAGAAGCTCCCTGTAGTATGGAAGCAGAACGATACGAACTGGAACATTCCTGAGGCAGGAACCTATAAGGTTACAGTGAATGTAAACGAAATGACAATCAAATTTGAAAAACAGTAAAATGAAATGCTTCATAAGCCTTTTGGCGGTTTCCTGTATCTTCTTTGCTTCATGCAATTCTGAATTAAAGGAATCAGAAACCTCAAAAGTGGTGACTTCACTGCAGTTGTCCGCGACAGAATGTGTTCTGTCGCAGGACAACAATGTGGCGGAGGCATTGAAGATAGAGTGGTCCGGAGTAGACGGAAATCCTTCAGCAAAGACTCTCCTGTCTATAAGTGCAGAGGGAAACGATATGGTCTGGAGCAAGTCCTTTGATGGCGGCATAAGCTCATATGTGTTTTCAAGCTCTGCCTTGAATGCTCTTGTGGTCGACCATCTGAGGATCCAGCAGGAGAATCCGGTCGAACTCAAGGTCAAGGTCTATGTCACAGCGTCGAAGGCATGGAAACTCAGCGATGATTCTGACAGTACTTACGTGAAGGTCAAGGCTTTCATACCGGTGTATCCGGATCATCAGCATAAGGCACCAAGGTATTGGAGTCCATACGAGTACAACTTCCTGACCAATAAGTCAATGCCGGAGAGCGAGTGGAAAAGGAACATCGACTGGGTGGCAGAAAACCTCAAGAACTACGGTTTTACCATGGTTTCTACAGACGGGTGGATGAATGAGACTGATGCCTTTGATGAAGACGGATATCTGGACCGTCACTCCCTTCAGTGGGAGCATGATTATGGTTATTGGGCAGAGTATCTCGAGTCTAAGGGCATGATGCTCGGTGTCTATGCCAATCCTCTGTGGGTCCCATCCGGGGCGGCATCCGCAGGCTTGAAAATCAAGGGGACGGATATCCCGATAGAGGATATCATCAACCGTGGAGAGTATCATAACCATCACAACTATCTCTGGGTGCAGCTGGACAGGCCTGGTGCCGAGGAGTGGGTTCGTGGTTATGTTGACCACTATGCGGAGATGGGTGTAAGGTACCTCAGGGTAGATTTCATGTCCTGGTATGAGGATGGCTATGACAAAGGATTCGGAAAGGTCGGACCGGACCGTCCTGACTGGATGTATCCTACAGCCTTGAGATGGATCCGTGAACAATGCGACAAGCATGGAATGATATTCTCTCTTGTAATGCCGCATCTTTACAAAGACGCTGCTGTCGAGAAGAATTACGCCCATATGATCAGGATCGGAAACGATACCGGTAAGGGAACCTGGTATATGTTCTCAGACAGGGATAAAGGAATACATTATAAGCACTGGTCTCAATATGCCAATCCTTTTGATGGTTTCATATACTTCTCAAGGGTTAGCGGAAGGGGAAAGGTCATGCTTGACGGTGATTTCATCCGTCTGAATACATTTGAAAATGATGATGAATGCCGTTCCGTAGTAAGTATAAATGTCATTGCCGGAGGTCCTTTGACAGTGGCGGATCTGTATCAGACAGCTGGAATCAGAGTGAAGTTCTATCAGAACAGGGAACTGCTGGCTCTTATGGATGACGGCTTCGTAGGCAAACCGAAGTCAAATGATCCTTTGAGTGAGGACAGCCAGATATGGAACGGAGAAATGACTGATGGTGACGTGATCATTGCTGTCTTCAACAGGCATGCGGCTCAAAAAGAGTTCACGGTCAATGTAAAGGAATTCTGCTCTTTTACACCTAAGACCGTACGTGACATCTGGGAGCACAAGAATATCACGGTCCGTGACGAATATACTTTTTCTGTTCCTGCACATGGCTGTGTGGTTTACAGACTGGCAAAATAATTTTCAGCCTAAACATATTTTTGGTACTTTTGACTGACTTTAATCAATCAATATGCTGAAGAAATTACTTTTTTTGACGATTGTTTCTGTCGGGGGACTTCTTCTCCCGACAGATTCATATGCACAGGATGGCTGGACCATCACTGCAGAGGGTGAATGCAGGGACTATACAGGTGCTTCGGCTGCAAACGGAACCATGGGTGTCCTGCACTGGAAAGAACCGTTCTCAGTAAGGCAGCTTGTGTTGAACAATGTATTCGAACTGAATGACAATACCTTGGTCAACTGTGCCGTGCTTGGTCTTAATCCTTTTGATATCATCATGTCTGTTGACGGGCGTCAGCTGACCTCATATTCGGATTGGCGTCAGACCATCGACATGCGTAATGCAGAGCACAGGACATCATTCAGGGTGGGTAACAAGCTGAATGTGGACTATGCTCTTATCGCATTGAGGAACCTTCCGCATACGGCCCTGTTCAAGATCACTCTGGAGGCGGAGAAGCCTGTCAGTGTCAGGTTCGACAAGGGTATAAGTGTTCCGGATGGAGATTATCGCGAACCGCGTTATTCTCAAAGGGAATATGATGCTGACGGCAGACATATAAGGATGCAGCAGCTGTCCGCTCAGACAATCCATGGCCGTTATGATGTTTCTGCCGGTTCCACCTTCCTTTTCGATGAAAGCAAGGGTAAATACAGAGTCTCCGGTGAAAGAACTTTTCTTGACATCAGTCTCAAGGCAGGAGAGAAGACTACACTCTATATCGTCGGTTCAGTCTGCACGACGGCCGAGTATTCCGACCCTTACAGCGAAGTCCGCAGGGAAATCGTTTATGTAGACAGGAGCGGTGCTGAGACGATCATCGAAGGCCATAGAAGAAAATGGGATGAACTTTGGGAATCCGACATAAGGATTGTCGGCGACATGGAAGCCCAGCTGGCAGTCAGACTCGGCCTCTACAGCCTTTATTCGTCATGCCGTGAAGGCACAGGCCTGAGTGTCCCTCCAATGGGTCTTTCGTCTCAGGGATATAACGGACATATCTTCTGGGATACGGAATTATGGATGTATCCTCCTATGCTCCTTCTTAATCAAGGTATTGCACGATCTATGGTAGACTATAGGACAGACAGGATGGAAGCGGCAAGGAAAAAGGCCGGTGATTACGGTTATAAGGGCCTGATGTTTCCGTGGGAATCTGATTCATTTGGTCAGGAATCGACTCCTGACTGGGCCTTGACCGGACCTATGGAACACCATATAACAGCTGATATCGCTGTCGCTGCGTGGAACTATTACTGTGTGACAAAGGACATAGACTGGCTTCGTGAGACAGGCTGGGAACTTTTCAAGGGAGTAGCGGAGTTCTGGGTCAGCAGGGTAAGGGAGAATGCAGACGGAACATATTCTATTGTCGGAGTGGTCGGTGCGGATGAGTATGCTCAGAATGTGACCGACAATGCATTTACCAATGGTGCAGCCAAGGTCGCCTTGAGAAATGCCGTCAAGGCTGCCAGGCTGTGTGGCCGTAATGCTCCTCAGGAGTGGAGCCGTATCGCGGATGGGCTCCGTATTCTGAAAGGTCCGGATGGAGTAACCTGGGAATTCGAAGGCTATAACGGTCAGACCATCAAGCAGGCCGACGTGAATCTGCTTGCCTATCCTTTGGGAATCATCAAGGACAAGGAGCAGATGCGTAAGGACCTTGAATACTATGAAAGCAAGGTTGACCGTGTGAACGGACCTGCAATGACTTTCAGTTCGTTTGCCACTCAGTATGCACGTCTTGGAGAAAGAGAGAAGGCTACACAGATGTTCAGGAGGGCATATCAGCCGAACAGCCGTCCTCCTTTCGGGGTCTTTGCGGAAACCCCGACATCCAACAATCCGTATTTCACTACAGGAGCCGGCGGAATGCTTCAGGCTGTCCTTTATGGTTTTGCCGGACTGGAAATCACTGATGATGGCATAAAGCAGCTGGAACCTTGCCTTCCGATAGGTTGGGAAAGCCTTGTTGTGACAGGTGTAGGTCCTGAAAAGAAGACATATACCATCACTGCAGATTAAATTCATATCTGTACTGTTAACGGTTTTTATAGTTTTTTTCCGGATTAAGGATAAAAATTGTATTTTTGTTTTCCTGCTTGATTATTTCCTTTTCAGGAACTGTCAGGCAGGAAAAACTGTATACGGGGATTAAATATCTGGACATATGGAAAGAAGAAGTTTTCTTAAGAAAGCAGGATTAGGAGCTTTAGCATTCACCATTCTTCCGAGACACGTCTTCGGAAAGATGGGAGGTGACAATAATTTTGTCGCTCCGAGCGATCAGTTGACAAAAGGTATAATCGGTCTAGGCGGTATCGGACGCTCTTCAAATCATTTTACCTCTGATGAAAGATGCCGTCTTGTGGCACTCTGTGATGTGGATTCCGGACACCTTGCAAAGGCAAGGGAACTGGCAAAATCGAAATTCGGCCAGTCAATGACGGAATACCATGATTTCAGAGACCTTATTCATGACCCTAATGTGGATGTAGTACACATTGCTACTCCTCCTCACTGGCATGGAATAATGGCTGTTGAGGCAGCGAATGCAGGTAAGGATATCTTCTGTGAGAAACCTATGACCAGAACTATCGGAGAAGGCAAGAGGGTCCGTGAGGCTGTAAAGCGTAACGGCCGGATCTTCCGTCTTAACACCTGGTTCCGTTTTGCCGACACTTTCTATGGCCTTGGCACTACAGTGGAACCATTGAAGAAGCTTGTCGACAGCGGCCTCCTCGGATGGCCATTGACAGTCCGTATTTCGGGTGCGACAGGATTTGCCTGGAAATTCTTCTGGACTGGAAAGGAGAATCTTGTCCCGGAACCGGTCCCTGCAGAACTGGATTACGATTTCTGGTTGGGTCCGGCACCAAATAAGCCATATAATTCTCACAGGGTTCATCAGACATTCCGTGGATATTGGGATTATGACGGTGGAGGACTCGGTGACATGGGACAGCACTATATTGACCCTGTACAGTATATCCTTGGTAAAGACAATACTTTCCCTGTAAAAGTTGAGGTTGATGCACCTCAGCAGCATCCTGATGCGATCGGAATCTGGAGAAGCATTACCTATACCTATGAGGACGGCTGCAAGATCATCCTTGAGGGTGAGGGCTTTGAGAGTGCCGGAAAGGTACCTTATATCGAAGGACCTCTGGGCAAGGTGTACAAGGGCTTCGAGTGTACAATTCCAAATGTTCAGGAAATAATTGCAGAACTTCCTGATCCGGAGCCTCAGAATACAGATTTTATAAATTGTGTTCACAACCGCCGGAAATTCGCTCTTAATGAAGATAACGGTTACCATAGCAGTACGATCGTCAATATGGGTATCTGTGCCCACAGACTGGGCAGAACCCTTCATTTCGATCCCAAGACCCAGCTCTTCATCGGGGATGATGCTGCGAATCAGCTCATAGACCAGCCAATGCGTGGCGACTGGAAAATCTGATAAATGACACCAATCATGAAAAGGACACTATCATTAATAATATCAATATTCACAATATGTGGAATCCTTTCAGCTCAGGATTCGAGAGAAAGGACACTTGAGACCATCGTTCAGGATGTTCTTGCTGCACTCCCGGCTGAAAATCAGACGGAATTCAATACAAACATGCACGATCTGGCCAAGTCGGCTCCGGCTTCGGTCGTATATCTTGCTTCAAGGCTTCAGCCTGTCGAGGCGGGAGTCAATAATCTTGTGGAATATGCAATCAGCGGTGTAGTCAGATATGCTACGGCTCCGGAGTCTGCAAGCCTCAAGGATGGAGTCAGAAGCGGACTTGAAAAGGCTCTTGAGACATGTAAGGATGATAATCACAGACAGTTCCTGGAGTCCCAGCTCAGACTGATGAAGCCTTATTCTGCAGCACCTGCCGTATTCAATGCAGTTGAGGGCAAAGGTAGCAATGCCCGTTGTGCAGAGTTATGGACTCTGACAGACGGAAAGGGAGAAAAAAGTGAGAAAAAGATTCTTGCAGCCTTAAGAAGTGATGACCGTGCAGTAAGGACAACAGCCCTTCTTGCCTATGAGGCTTATGCTGATGATGACTTTTATGCCAAGGTTGCAAAAACATACAGGAAACTTTCTCCTGAGGCTAAAGCCGATGTGATATATTGGATAGGCAAAAAGGATGTACAGTCTCAGATTCCTCTGGTTCTTTCTGAGCTGGAGGCTGGTGGTGAGATCGGATCCAATGCCATTGAGGCGGCGGGCAGACTTGGGGGCAGTGAAGCCGCAGACAAGCTCGTGGCTATGGTAGGAGGCCCTCGTTCTTCAGAGGCTCTCGCAGCACTGAAATACATTGATTCAGATATCACTGCACTTGTACAGGATGGCATGAAGAAAGCTGAAGGGGAGAGATTGAACGGACTTATGAAACTGGCTTCGGACAAGCACATGTGCGGAGCTGCCCCTGTGGTTCTTGAGTATGCTGCGTCGAAGGATGCAGACCTTGCATCCAAGGCTGCTGCAGCACTTGCCGGCGTGGTTTCTGCTTCTGATTTTCCAGCAGTGGCAAGTCTGTATGATTCATCGGAATCAGAGAAGGGAACTTTGAAAAAAGCCATCAATTCATCTCTTGCGACTCTTCCGGCAGATGAAAGGTATGATCTTGTAATGAATCATATAGCAAAGGCTTCACATCCTGAATCATTCTATATCGTTCTGGCGGAAACAGGTTCTGACAAGGCAACAGACTATCTTCTTGCAAGGCATGCAGAAGGTTCAGGACCAGCATCCGATGCACTTCTGACCATCCGAAGCATGAAGGTGGCTCCGGTTCTTCTGGAAGCCTCGTCTGACAACCAGACATGCCTCAAGACATTTGCAGATATTGTATCGGAGCAGGTGAGCGAAGACAACCGTAAATGTGAGGAATATTCCAAGGCTTTTGACAGGGCTGTCGATCCGGCTGTGAAGAATCATATTCTTGTGCTGCTCGGCAAGATTCCGTCATCCAGGGCATTCAGCATGGCAGGATCATATCTGGATTTACCGGAGACTTCATATGCTGCAGCTTGGGCAGTGAAGACAATTGCATCCAAGGGTGTTGACGACATTGACTATTATGAGCTTACCAAGGTACTTGGAAAGGCAGTTGATGTGTTGAAATCAACCGGAAATGCTGATGACGGTTATGCTGTCGATGAGATAAAGGGAATCCTGGAAGCGGCAAAACCATATGAATTGTCCAAGCTTACAGAAGAAGAGGCTGCTCAGGGCTTTGAAATGCTTTTTGACGGAAGCGACCTTTCAAAATGGACCGGTGACAAGGTTGGTTACAGAGTGGCAAACGGTTGCATCAATGTGACTGCAAGCTATGGAAATTCCGGAAATCTATATACTGAAAAGGAATATTCCGATTTCATCTTCCGTTTTGAGTTCTGCTTTACAAGAGGTGGAGTGAACAACGGCGTCGGCATAAGGACTCCTATGGGAGTTGATGCGGCTTATCATGGCATGGAGATCCAGGTTCTCGATCATGATGATCCGATCTATGCAGATCTTCGTGATTATCAGGTTCATGGCTCGGTCTATGGAATCATTCCGGCAAAGCGTCTGGTTCATAAGCCTCTCGGCGAATGGAGCTATGAGGAAATCCGCGTGAAGGGAGACAGGGTGACCGTTATTGTGAACGGCGAAGTTATCGTCGACGGCAACATAAGAGAAGCTTGCCAGGGACATAATGTCGCTCCGGACGGCAGCAAGAAGAATCCTTATACTGTTGACGGGAAGAATCATCCGGGTCTTTTCAACAAGAAAGGCCATATCGGTTTTCTCGGTCACGGTGAAGGCTTGAAATACAGGAATGTGAGGGTGTTGGATCTCAGTAAATGATAATGACGGAAAAGACGATAAGAATAGCGGCTATAGGGCTGGGAAACAGAACGTGCAAGTATCTGCGTTTTGTCAAGAAGAACCCGTCTATGGCGACATTGACTGCAATTGCAGACAGTGACAGGCAGAGGCTTCTTGCTGTTCAGGAAAGGTTTGGCCTTGAAGATAATGCATGCTTCACATCTCCTGATGAATTCTTCTCCACTGTGAAGGATGTCGACATCTGTATTATAGGCACACCGGACAAATATCACTATGACATGACGGTCAGAGCTCTTGCCAATGGCTGGAATGTACTTCTTGAAAAACCGATGGCTCAGGAAGCAGATGAGTGCAGGAAGATAGCGGAGCTATCACAGCAGACCGGTCTGATGGTCTCTGTATGCTATGTTCTCAGATATCATCCGTATTTTGTCAAGATGAAGGAGCTCACTACCAGACCTGATCTGGGCAGGATACTTTCTGTAAGGCATGTTGAAAGAGTGGGAATCGACAGGACCACCCATACCTATGTCCGCGGTCCTTGGACATATAAGGAGATGCACACCTCGATGTTCTTCTCCAAATGCTGTCATGATGTGGATTTTGTCCTCTGGCTCACCGGAAACGATGTCCGCACGGTCTCTTCTTTCAAGGAGGGGCGTCCGTTCGATCCGTCCCTTGCTCCGAAAGGTGCTGCAAACAGATGCATATGCTGTTCAAAGGAAGGCAACTGCCGTTATTCGGCAGTTGACCTGTATCTTCGCAGACGCGACTGGATAAAGGGGTTCATTCCTTATCCGGATGAAGAGGAAAGGGATACCATTCTCAGAATGCTCAGTGAGAGCCGATTCGGAAGGTGTGTATATAACTGCACGGATACCGATGCTGTCGATCGTCAGACGGTCGTCCTTGAGATGGAGTCACGCATACGTTCGGAAATCGTCATGGAGTGCATCACGGAGGAAGACAACAGGCTTACTGAAATACAGTGTGAGAATGCTGTCATTTCCGGAGATGAAACCACAATTACCGTCCGGTTCAAGGACGGACGTGAGGATGAATCCTACGATTTCAGCTGGACAAAGGGACTTGGATATCATGCCAATGCCGATTTCCATATAATTGAGGATCTGATTACGGCAGTTGCTTCGGGAAGAAAAGAGCTCAGGACTTCTGCCGCTGATGCTGTTGTAAGTCATATCGTATGTCTGAAGGCAGATAATCATCCCGCTTGAACTCAGTCTTCGAAGTAATCTTACGTACGATAGGGATGATGGCTTTCCTGCAGATAAGGTCAGTCATGAACAGCAAGGCTGACATTTCGAGGAGTAAATCCTTTTTCGCCAACAGGTAATCATATTCCCGATGTGACAATCAGAGGGTTTATTGTACTTTGGTCTTATTTGATTATATTTGCTACAAATGGTCATGTTAATCATCAGGTATTATGGCACACGAGGAAAATCTATCGATCGGAGTCTTTATTGACGGAGGATACTATGCTAAGATCAATGAAGGATTTGGAGATGCCAGGGAGGTAAATCTCAAGGCTCTTCTGAATTTCATCACCAGAAAGATCGCTCAGGACAACAAGATAGAAACCAGACGCCTTTATTTGACGGAATGTCATTACTACAGAGGACGTTACAGAGCAGATGATGCAAAGTCCAGAAATCTTCTTTATGCTGAGCGTCGGTTTGAAGATATGCTTATCGAGAATGATGTGATCTTCCACTACAAGCATCTGCGTACTAATCCTAAAGGAGGAGTCATTGAGAAAGGTGTAGACACCTGGTTTGCTCTGGATACATATGAAATGACTCTTTACAGAGAGTTCGATTTTGTCGTCCTTATCAGCGGTGACGCTGACCATGAGATGCTTGCCCGCAAGCTCAAAGCCTTGAAAACCCATGTGATACTCCTCACCTGGGATCCTGCCGACACCGCCTCCACCTCCCGTTTTCTTAAGGAGGAAGTATGTACCCATATGGATATGAACGCCTTGATATCTGCAGACCACTCGCTGCTCCAGACGCTGACAATTACTGCCTGAAGAGGGTTAGGTGCAGTTTTCCGGATTGCCTATTCTTCCTTGATCCGGATAACCATATTTGAGATGATAGCTGCGAGACCACCTGTTGTGATGCCTGAAGAGAATATGTTCTTTATAGTCTCTGGGAATTGAGACAGGATCTCAGGATAAAGCTCAACTCCGAGTCCCATGCTGAAACTTATTGCAATAACTAAGGTTGCCTTACGGTCAATCTTCTGAGATGCTATTATCTTGACTCCAGCAGAAGCTACTGTACCGAACATAAGGAGAGTGGCACCTCCAAGCACCGGATCTGGCATAAAGGAGAATATGACGCCAACTATAGGAAAGAATCCCAGCAGCACAAGGAACAAGGCTATGAAATATCCGACGTATCGGCTTGCTACTCCTGTCAGCTGAATCATACCGTTATTCTGAGCGAAGATGGAATTAGGGAAGGAATTGAGCATACCCGCCAGAAGTGAATTCACTCCGTCAGCAAGAATTCCTCCCTGAGCCCTCTTGAGGAACTTCTCTCCTTCAACGGGCTCTCCGGAGATAAGTGAATTTGCAGTTATGTCTCCGTAAGCTTCAATAGCTGTGATTATATATACAAGGGCAAACGCCAGAATTGCTGAAAAGTTGAATGACACTTCATATTTGAAAGGCATCGGAACATTGAAGATCGAATACTCTGGCATATCACTGAAATCGACCATTCCACAGAAATATGACACAATATAACCGATGGTTATACCTGTTATGATCGATCCCATTCTCAGATACCTGTTGGAACTCCTGTTGAACAGTACTATGAGCACTAATACCAGAGCAGCGATTCCAAGGTTCTGAAAGGAACCGAAAGTTCCGTTCTCGAGGGCTGCCGTACCGCCTCCGCAAGAGGTGATTCCCACTTTGATGAGACTCATGCCGATAAGAGTGACAACAATGCCGGACACCAGAGGTGTTATTATCTTCATGGCATATTTGAGTATCCTGCTGATGAATACCTCGGCAAGAGCTCCGATCATCGTAGCACCGAAAATTGCCGGCAGACCGCCTATGGTCCCTGCCATTATGATCGGACTGATGAATGAAAAGCTTGTACCCTGGACACAGAGAAGACCGCAGCCTGCCGGTCCGACTTTCCTGCATTGAATGAACGTCGCGATACCGGATACGAAAAGTGACATCGAGACAAGGTAGCTCGTGGTCTGTATATCAAGACCAAGTGCTCCGGCAATAATTAAAGGCGGGGTGATGATGGCCACAAAAATGGCAAGAAGATGCTGCAGTGCTGCAAACAGAGTATCTTTCAAAGGAGGCCTTTCTTCCAGACCGTATATGAGTCCGTTATTGTTCATGGCTTATCTCAGCTTAATGGTGCAATTGTCAAGACTGTCGATTATAGCCAGGGATTCAATATGGATTCCACGGCCTCGAAGCTCGTCTCCACCGGTCTGGAATCCTTTTTCAATGAGGAATCCCATTCCTTCCAACGAAGCGCCGGCCTGATTTACAAGGTCAATGATACCTTTGGCAGCATTGCCGTTGGCCAGAAAATCATCTATGAAAAGAACTTTATCATCCTTGTGAAGATAGTCTCCGCTTACACATACGGAATATGAACGTCCTTTGGTGAAGGAAAACACCTCGGTCACCAGCATGTTCTCCATTGTGCTTGGCACTTTCTTCTTGGCGAACAGAACCGGAACCTTAAGGATTGCTCCAACCATGATTGCCGGTGCTATACCGCTGGCCTCGATCGTGATCACTTTGTTGATCTGATGGTTCGAAAACCTTTTCACAAGCTCTTTGGCCATCTCATGCATAAGGATAGGGTCCATCTGATGATTGATGAAGTTATCAACCTTCAATATGCCTCCAGGAAAACATTTTCCGTCGCTCAATATACGTTCTTTAAGCTGTTTCATTGCTTTATGTCAGTTGTTGCTGTTTTCAACTCAAACTATCGACACGCTACTCCATATAACTGCTGCAATCCCAGCAATGTGTACACAGATCACATTTTGGGAGTCCGATTGCGGCCACAAGGTCTTCCAGACGCTGGAACTTTAACGATGTGAGCTGAAGATGCCTCCTCATGATCTCCACCATTTCCTTGTGCTTCGGACTGTCCGGATCCACATACTGCATGCATATCTCATCAGTAAGATTGTCCGTACCTTCCATATCTCTGATGACCCTTCTTGTGTAAAGGTCATATGTGCTTCGTGACGTAGAGAAGTTTAGAAATCTGCAAGGGAAGATGAGCGGAGGACAGGCAATCCTCATATGCACTTCCTTGATGCCTGCGTCATGCAATTTCACAATGTTGTCCTTCAGCTGCGTGCCTCTCACTATAGAGTCATCCATGAACACGACCCTCTGGCCGCGTGTCAGCATCTCGTTAGGCAGCAGTTTCATCTTTGCTACAAGATCCCTCATCTTCTGGTTCTGAGGCATGAAGCTTCGCGGCCAGGTCGGGGTATATTTTACGAAAGGTCTCTTATATGGAACTCCTTTTTCATTAGCATAGCCGATGGCGTGACCGATTCCTGAATCCGGTATGCCGGATGCATAATCTATATCGACATCAGTATCCCTTCTTGCCATTGCCGCACCGTTTTCATATCGGGCATTTTCGACGTTGACACCTTCATACCAGGCAGACGGATAGCCATAATATACCCAGAGGAAGGAGCATACCTGCTTGCGGCATCCCGGCGGAGTGACCTCACGGACGCCATCAGCACTCATCTGAACTACTTCTCCCGGCCCAAGGTCCCTGACATATGAATATCCGAGATTCGTATAGCTCGAACTCTCACTTGCACACACATACCCCATATCATTTTTGCCTATCGAAATCGGAGTCCTTCCGAACTTGTCACGGGCTGCATATATAGCGTAGTCCGTAAGGACAAGCATAGAACATGAGCCCTTGATCTGGCTCTGAGCGTATTCGATGCCCTCCTTGATGGTGTTGCCCATGCCGATGAGCATAGCTACAATTTCTGTTGCGTTGATGTCGGAACCCGATAGCTCTGCGAAATGCATCTTCTGCTGCAGGAGACTCTCCGTCAGTTCCTTTATATTGTCGATTCTTGCCACTGTCACCACCGAATAACGCCCAAGGTGGGACGTTATTGTTATGGGTTGTGATTCATTGTCGGAAATTACTCCCACACCCATCTTCGATTCTCCGAATCGTGGCAGTTCGTCTTCGAATTTATTCCTGAAATATCCGTTTTCCAACGAATGGATGGAACGAACGAACTTCGTTCCGTCGTAGAATGCCATACCGGCACGCTTGGTCCCCAGATGTGAATGATAGTCTGTGCCGTAGAAGACATCGCTGACACATTCCCTGCGGGAAATACAACCAAAAAATCCTGACATAAGATATTAGAATATTATAGCTTGCAAAAATACATTTTTTGAGTCAAATACAATATAAACGATGGATAATAATAAGGTGGTTTTAAACAATGAGACTGTATCCGGACCTTATTATGATTGGAAGGATCTTCGCGGATATTTTATCAATCTTTTGAAATAAATTCACTACCATTCAGTACCACATAGGTAAAGTGCTGTCAAGATTAAAGACAGCGATTAAATAAGATATGGCGGAGAACTCAATCCGCTTTTGGGCAGGACTGCTGGCAATTTTCTTTGCCTGAGAAACTGTCAATCAATACGGTGTCTTGTCTTGCTTCTCATCCCATTTGCGGAATGCCTTCAAGGCATCGGAACGCATAAAATGTTCGCATTTTATAGAACGGTCCTCGTAATTGAGCTCCAGCTGATCATATATGAAGGAGTCATCAAAGTCAATTGCCTTTGCATCATCTTTGGTGTTTCCATAGCATATCCTGCTTACACCGGCCCAATACAAGGCACTCAGGCACATAGGACAAGGCTCGCAGGAACTGTATACCGTGCATCCTTTCAGTTGAAATGTGCCGAGAGCAGCACAGGCGTTGCGGATGGCCATGACTTCAGCGTGAGCTGTGGGATCTGCATTCGGAACTACTCTGTTGGTGCCGGTTGCAATCACTTCACCATCCCGCACTATTACAGCCCCGAAAGGACCTCCGCCGGAATCAATATTGTCTTCTGACAGCTTAATAGCCATCATCATAAACTTCGCATCTTCCTCCGAATAGTTCACGGTCTCGGCAAGACACTTCCTCTTATCTTTTTCCATAACCATTATTATATCTGCAGTTCAACGATTGAAAAGTCCACCGTCACTCTCAGGTGAACTTCTACAAAGATAGCAAATTAGTGGAAGAAATAATATTGCAGGAATAGGGAATGAATTGAAATCGGAAATCCTAAAATCTCGGGGAAACCGGGGATTTTGATGGAAAAAATCTTGGGGAAATCGGGGATTTGAGTGTATAAAATCTCGGGGGAATCGGGAAATGTTTTTGTTAGTTGTTGATTATCTGTAATTTATCATTATATTTGCTAGCAAATATGAGCGATATGAAAAAAAGAGTATTTAAACGTAAGATTTATAATGCCATCGGAGAGTGGAAACGTAAGAGCAATGGCCAGACTGCGCTTTTGATTGAAGGCGCTCGTCGTATTGGTAAATCTACTATAGTTGAAAAGTTTGCGCAGGAAGAATATCGCTCATATATCCTTATTGACTTTAACAAGGCAAGTCAGGAGGTGAAGTCTTTGTTCAATGACTTGA
>JAGAKH010000024.1 GCA_017625725.1 Bacteroidales bacterium
ACATACTGTGGCGGTTATAGCGGTGAGGATCCACCTCTTCCCATTCCGAACAGAGAAGTTAAGCTCACCATCGCCGATGGTACTGCCCCACCAGGTGGGAGAGTAGGTAGCTGCCACTTTCTTATACGACACCCTGTCATCATACGATGACGGGGTGTTTTGATTTTATATCATATCTGATTCAATTTTTGTACTTCTCGACTAAATGATTTATCTTAGTGGATTCATGTACTAATTTAATTCTTTATTTTATGATACGTTTAATTCGTTACTGTATCGCAGGTGCACTCGCAATTGTTTCAATTACAAGCTGCTGTACCAGACAGAATACTCTTACCAAAGCAGAAATTGCAGATGGATGGGTGTTGCTTTTTGATGGTAAAACAACAGACGGTTGGAAAAATTTCAATTCTGATCAGCCTGTTACCGGATGGACGGTAGTTGACGGTTGTCTTCAGGCAGATGGAAGCGGTAGTGATGCCAGCGGATATATCGTCACAGACAAGACATATTCAAACTTTATTCTCTCGTGGGACTGGAAACTTTCAAAGGGTGGAAACAGCGGTATGTTATACCACGTGGTCGAGCATCCAGCGTATGATGTACCTTATGTGACCGGACCTGAATATCAGCTTATCGATGAGCCAAATTTCCCTCAGGAGCTTGAAGAATGGCAGAAACTTGGCGTTGATTACGCTATGTATCTTCCTGATAAGTCCAAGATGAAGGTAAACCCATATGGTGAATGGAACAACTCTATGATCGTCTTTGATAATGGACACGTTGAACACTGGCTCAATGGAGAAAAGATTCTTGAGTTTGAGGCCTGGACTGACGATTGGTTTGCCCGTAAGGCCAGTGGTAAATGGGGCAATGCTACAGAGTACGGTCTTTCTGCTGATGGTGTGATCTGCGTTCAGGACCATGGCTATCCGGCATCCTTCAGAAATATAAAGATAAAGGAACTTCCGAAGAAACCAGGCAAGACAGTCAGCCTCTTTAATGGAAAAGATCTTTCCGGATGGGAACTCTTCGGCAAGATGAATGTTTATGTCGATGATGAGGGCAATCTTGTTACGGAGAATGATCCTAGTCTGGAATATGCTTATCTCGGTACAAGGGAGTATTATAAGGACTTTGACCTTACTCTTGAATTCAAGCAGGAATCAAATGGCAATTCTGGACTTTTCTTCCATTCTTTTGTCAATGGTGGGTATGAAAGCAATATTGTGAACGGATGGCAGTGCGAAGTTGCACCTAAGGGTAATGATACAGGTGGAATCTATGAGTCATACGGAAGAGGTTGGCTTGTTCAGATTCCTGATGAAAAGGAATCAATTCTGAATGAAGGACAGTGGAATACTCTCCGCCTACGCGTTGAAGGAAATAATGTCAAGACATGGCTTAATGGACAGCCTATGATTGAGCTTAATGATGAACTCATCGGATCGAGGACAGGACGCATCATGCTTCAGATCCATGATGGAAACAATATCAAGGTGAAGTGGAGAAATTTTGAACTTACAACTCTTTAATTCTTCCCTTATGTCAACTGATTAGTCAGTCTTTTGTTTTATAAATGGTTTCACCCGGAGGATGATAGTGATTACGGAGGACTCCGCAATCCCTACCATTCTCCCTCCTGAAAACACAATATAAAAAATATAGCTATTCTTTTGATAGTCAAAGGAATAGCTATTGTTAATATCGGAAAGATGATTGCAAAAGGATATTGTGTGTGCTCTAAAGTAGCGGTAGGGTAAGTTTGGATGGCGTGGCCGCCCGTGGCCTCGTGAACGGGAGGGCCCGCGACGAAGTCGTGGGAGGGATGAAGTCGGAACTAGTTCCGACGGAACCAAGCCAAACTTACCCTACCGCCACTGTCGTCATATCCATATAAATACGAAAGAAGGCGACTTATTAGTCGCCTTCTTATATGCAGCATGACTACAATCTGATCAGTCTCAATCCCTTGATCTTGAAATCATTGATCTTCAAATCCATATTGTCTGAGTCAGACTCGCATTTGAGTATGAATGTATGACTGCCCTTTGAAAGCGTAAGTTTTTCAGGAATTGTCCAGCCCCAGTTGTTCCAATCATCTGTTCCCCTGTGTGGGAAAATGTTGATTCCTACCTTCTGTCCGTCTACATAAAGCATTCTGATTCCGCAGTTGTTGTCTGTATTTACAGGACCTGTACCGTTTGCATAGTTCCATGTAAGAGCCCATTCTCCGGACTCAGGAACATCAACATCCACCTTGAACTCCTTACCGCTCTCTTTTGTAAGCTTTATCTCTGGGAATGTCTTGCTTATCTTGGTACTTATATTATAAGGAGCAGAAGGGAACGAAGGAGTACCATCTGATGCAACTGCAACAACCTGTACATCTCCTGTCCATTCAGGACTCAGCTCATACTTAAGTTCAACCGTTTCATCCTTCTTCTCTCCGCCGACATATATTTCGTATCTGACGGCACCTTCGATCTTATCCCATGATACAACACCTTCCTGAAGAGTGACAACAGGCATCATTGGAGTCCAGCATGCAGGCTGATGGTTGATTTTCAACTTTCTTGCGAAAGAGTCGGACATCTCGATTTCAACAGTGTGATGTCCTTCAAGATTGCCTGGGATAACCGCTTCGTCCATCTTCTTTCCATCAAGCTTGAAACTCTTGATACTGTCTCCGTAGCCGGAAACTGTGATGTCAAGTGTTGCTTTCCTGTAATGGAAATTTCTGACGGTTCTGTCTGCCTTAAGATTGCGAGGCACGACCGGAGCAAAGTTCAGCTGGTCTGCTCCGAAGTTCATTCCCATGAGTAGCTTGAATGTGATGCTGATGTTTCCGGAAAGGCTCCATAGCATATTGCTTGAATTGATCTGGGTTCCTCTCCAGTTACCGGTATCTGCTACGTAATTCTCCTTGTTGGTCGCATACATCATAGCTGCACGCCATACCGCACCTACTCCATGGAGGACTCCCTGTTCATTACCAGCTTTAGCACTTGCGTGGATCCAGTATGACTGAACAAACGGCCAGACTGCCTGATTGTGATAAGGTGGGATATCCGGAATCCATGGCCAGAAAACAGGAGCACCGTAATCTACGACAGGCATATTCTCTGAAAGTCTCACAGCTCTGTCACCTTCAGCTACACCCCAAAGGATTGAAAGTGCCTGTCCTAGAGTCTCGCTCTTTGTGTAAAGAAGGTCATCGTTGCGACCTCCGAGATACTGTGCATAATATCCAAGGTCTTCCATCCAGAGATTGTCGTTAATTCCCTTTTTGATAAGGCTGGCCATATTTTCAAAGTACTTCACAGTCTCCTCATCGCCAAGGATACGCCCCATTTCCGCTGCAGATGTGAGGGCTATATAGAATACCATGTTTGTGCCAAGACACTTTGTGTCATATATGTCAGCCGGCTCCATCCATCTTGGATAGCTCTGCTCTCTCCAGTCTATGAATGATGATTCACCCTTGACAAGGTTGGTCTCATTCTCAAATACGGTCCTCATATCCACTTCAAGAGACTTCTTTGCTATCGGATATACGGTTTTGAGCCATTCCAAGTCTCCTGTAACCTTGTAGATTTCCCATGCCGCACCTACCCAGATCTCGCGGTCGGTACTGCAAGGCCAAGCTCCACCCGTACCGGTGTCCTGGATGATTTCTCCCTTTGAGTTGACCTTGCACATAAGGCTTGTCTTGGCTGCTTCTGTCTGCATGTATGACATGCTGTGGATGATACTGTAGCTGACATCTCGTGTCCATACGCCACCCCACTCAAGTCCTGTACGGAGGGTACCGTCCGGTTCGACTGCATTTATGCATTCGTCGACACCAATATTATAAGCCGCCTCTTCTATAAGATATGGGGTCTCAAGGGTAGGGAAGGCACTAAGGTCATTCTTCTTCTCCCAGACATACTCTTCTCCGTCCAGATTTGAAACGATTTTATAAGGAGATTCGGCTATGCCGGTATATTCTCCCTGAACGATTCTGTCTGCATACATGCTGTATGATCCGTTCTCATAGATCGCCTTTTCCTGACACGAAGCTAGGATGGCCATTGGAATCAGTAATAAGTATTTCTTCATGATTATATAGTTATATTATTTATTTAAAGATTATAGAATCTTTCAAAGATAACAAAAGTCTCTTTATAGTCATTTATTTTTTATTCATTTTGTTGTTTTCATTACCGGATAGTGGATTTTCTGGAATGATTATTGGATTTAATTTAGAATTATTCTAAATTTGCACTATAAATATTCAAATTGATCAGAGTTATGAAAATCAGATATATTAAAGCTTGTGAAATTCTTGACTCGAGGGGAACACCGACTGTAGCCGCTACAGTTGAGCTGGAGTCCGGAGTCAAGGGGTATGCCTCTGTACCTTCAGGGGCGTCAACCGGTCAGAATGAGGCGTTGGAACTCAGGGATGGTGATCGTGCGAGATATTTTGGAAAGGGTGTACTCAAGGCTGTCAATAATGTTAATGACATCATAGCTCCGGCTCTTGTCGGCATGTCTGTTTTTGAGCAGACGGCAATAGACAGGATGATGATTGAGCTCGACGGGACACCGGACAAGTCCAGGCTTGGTGCAAATGCCATTCTTGCCGTGTCATTAGCTGTGGCAAAGGCTGCTGCTGCCTATATGGATACCCCTTTATACCGCTATTTAGGTGCACCGAATTCCAATGTAATGCCGGTACCAATGATGAATATCATTAATGGAGGTGCCCACAGCGATTCTCCCGTTGCTTTTCAGGAATTCATGATTCGTCCTGTAGGTGCATCTTCATTTGCCGAGGGATTGCGTGTCGGTGCGGAGGTCTTCCATGCTCTTAAAGGAATACTCAGGTCACGCGGATTGTCTACAGCTGTAGGAGATGAGGGAGGATTCGCTCCGGAGCTTTCCGGCGTAGAGGAAGCACTTGACCTGATAATGCAGGCTATAGATGAGGCAGGCTATCTTCCCGGCAAGGATGTCACCTTGGCCATGGATTGTGCTTCTTCTGAGTTCTATAAGGATGGAGTTTATGATTATGCCGTATTTGAGGGTGATAAAGGTAAGAAACTGGACCGAGATTCTCAGATCGCCTATCTTAAAGACCTGATTGCAAGATATCCGATTGATTCCATCGAGGACGGAATGGCGGAGAATGATTGGGAAGGCTGGGAACTTCTGACAGCAGAACTTGGTGACAGATGCCAGCTCGTAGGTGATGACCTTTTTGTCACGAATGTAGATTATCTGACAAAAGGTATCAAGACAGGGTGTGCGAATGCAATTCTTGTGAAACTAAATCAGATCGGTACTCTTACTGAAACTTTGGAAGCTATCGCCCTGGCACAGAGGAATGGCTATGCTGCCGTCATTTCCCACCGTTCTGGCGAAACAGAGGATACTTTTATTGCAGACCTGGCAGTTGCGACCAACAGCGGCCAGATCAAGACAGGATCTCTCAGCCGTTCCGAGCGTATTGCAAAGTACAATCGGCTTCTGATGATTGAAAACCAGCTGGATGGTTACTCGACATATGGTTTGAAAAGGTGATTTTGATAATTGTATTTAGAAGCCCAAAACAACCAAAAACAACCAGAAATAACCAAACATAAACCTTTAATTATCAATATATTCTAAAATTTAACACTTTCAGGCTGCTTTTTGATGGTTCCCAAATTTCCACATATTTTTGATACATATTTCTGACGTGGAGAATTTGCGGAGCTTATTTTTTGTCATTTCGTGTAGAT
>JAGAKH010000025.1 GCA_017625725.1 Bacteroidales bacterium
AAAATCCACGAAATCATCGTGATGATGCATACGATTAATTATTAACCTCTAATTTTTTCAAAAGATGGCTGAATATTTGGCACCAGAGAAAAAACAGGAGCTTTTCGAGAAGTACGGAAAGTCTAATACTGACACAGGTTCACCAGAGAGCCAGGTGGCTTTATTTTCCTACCGTATCGCTCACCTTACCGAGCATCTTAAGAGCAACAAGCACGACTATGTAACACGTCGTTCACTTCTTAAGCTTGTAGGTAAGCGTCGTCGTGTCCTTGATTATCTCAAGGCGATTGACATCGAGAGATACAGAGCTATCGTTAAGGAGCTTGGTCTCCGTCGATAAGCTACATCATAGTAGGAACCGACGAAGGGGGAAGAACCAGAAATGGCCATCCCCCTTTTTTCACGCAAAGACGCTTCTGTCCGGCTAACACATCAACCTGCGGCCGAGACGGAGCAGAACAATATATAGACGTAACTATATCTAGAAATCCTCGGCGGATTTCGTATGGGCGGAAAATGATCAATTAATAATGACTCCCATAGGGGGAGGCAGGTTGAAGACTAAGAAATGAATATCGTAAAAAAGACAATCGAATTATCCGACGGAAGGGTAATAGAAATCGAGACCGGAAAGCTTGCCAAACAGGCTGACGGTTCTGTTGTCGTCAAGATGGGCGGCACAATGCTTCTTGCAACCGTAACTTGTGCTAAAGATGCAAAAGAGGATGTTGACTTCATGCCTCTTCAGGTGGATTACAAGGAAAAATATGCTTCCGCAGGCCGTTTCCCTGGAGGATTCATGAAGAGAGAAGGAAAGGCATCAGATTATGAGATCCTCATTGCACGCCTTGTAGACAGGGCACTCAGACCACTTTTCCCTGAAGATTTCCACGCAGAAGTATTCGTAAACGTAAACCTTATTTCTGCTGAGAAAGACATCCAGCCTGATGCACTTGCAGGACTTGCTGCATCTGCTGCCCTCGCAGTAAGTGACATTCCATTCGAAGGTCCTATCTCAGAGGTACGCGTCGCAAGAATCGGTGGCGAGTTAAAGATCAACCCTAACTTCAGCGAAATGACTGATGCGGATATCGACATCATGGTCGCAGCAACATACGACAACATCATGATGGTTGAAGGTGAGATGAACGAGGTCAGCGAGCATGACATGCTTGAGGCAATCAAGTTCGCTCACGAAGAGATCAAGAAGCACTGCAAGGTGCAGATGGAGCTCACTGAGGCTGTAGGAAAGACAGTAAAGAGAACTTACTGCCACGAGGAGAATGACGAGGACCTCCGCAAAGCTATCCAGGAGTTCTGCTACGACAGATGCTACGCAATCGCAAAGTCCGGTTCTGCAAAACAGGAAAGGTCAGACGCATTCGAAGCACTCAAGGAGGAGTTCTACGCAACACTTCCGGAGGAGGAGCAGGAAGAGAAGAGAATGATGATCGAGAGATATTACCATGCTGTCGAGAAGGCTGCCATGAGAAACATGATTCTCGATGAAGGCATCCGTCTTGACGGACGTAACACCACACAGGTGCGTCCTATCTGGTGTGAGACCGACTATCTTCCATGTGCACACGGATCAGCCATCTTCACCCGTGGTGAGACTCAGTCTCTCTCTACAGTGACCCTCGGAACCAAGCTCGACATGAAGGAGCGTGACGAGGTTCTCATCCAGGACACAGACCAGTTCGTGCTCCATTACAACTTCCCTCCGTTCTCAACAGGCGAGGCACGCCCTCAGCGTGGTGTAGGCCGTCGTGAGATCGGACACGGAAACCTTGCATACAGAGCCCTCAAGCCGATGATTCCTATGGCACCTGAGAATCCATACGCAGTACGTGTGGTTTCAGATATCCTCGAATCAAACGGTTCATCATCAATGGCTACAGTATGTGCAGGCTGCCTCGCCCTGATGGACGCAGGTGTAAAGATCAAGAAGCCTGTTGCTGGAGTAGCCATGGGACTTATCACAGACAAGGACAATCCTAACGAAAGATATGCAATCCTTACCGATATCCTCGGTGACGAGGACCACCTCGGAGACATGGACTTCAAGGTAACCGGAACAAAGGACGGTATCACAGCTACCCAGATGGACATCAAGGTGGACGGTCTTTCATACGACGTACTCGAAAGAGCACTCGAGCAGGCACGTCAGGGCCGTATGCACATCATGGGCGAGATGATGAAGACCATCAGCGAGCCACGTGCAGACTACAAGGAATTTGTTCCACGCATGGTACAGATCCGTGTTGCCGGTGAATTCATCGGAGCAATCATCGGAAAGGGTGGTGAGACTATCCAGAAGATCCAGAGAGAGACTGGTACAACAATCACCATCACTGAAGAGAATATCGACGGTGTTGCTCAGGGAGTTGTCGACATCTTCGGCCAGGACAAGGAAGCTATGGACAAGGCTCTCAACTGGATAGAAGGTATCTGTGCTGTTCCTGAAGTAGGTACAGTTTACCACGGAAAGGTCGTTTCAATCCTTGAATTCGGTGCATTCGTGGAGATTCTCCCAGGCAAGGAAGGACTTCTTCATATTTCAGAAATAGACTGGAAGAAGACCGACAAGGTAGAGGATGTGCTCAAGGTCGGAGACGAGGTTGACGTGAAGCTCCTTGAAATCGACGAGAAGAACGGTAAGATGAGGCTTTCACGCAAGTCCCTCATCGAGAAGCCGGAAGGATATGTTGAGCCTGAGCGTCGTCCACGCGGCGGCGACAGAGGTCCACGCCGTGAAGAACGTCAGGGCGGCCCTCGCCGCGATGACCGCAGAGGTGACAGAGGCCCACGCCGTGACGACAGAGGTCCACGCGGTCAGCGTCGTGAACGTCCGGCTGATGCTCCGGAGCAGAACAACGAGCCTGAAATGTTCTAAGCTTACATATAAACACTTTTAAACAGAGACTTTGCACTGCAATGAATACGCATGTTCAAAGTCTCTGTTTTTCATTTCCCTTATCAGATATTTTAATTAAATTTGTAGATTGATTCAAAATCTACGATTATGAAAAGAATACTGACGCTGCTGTTTGCCCTCGCTATAATTTCAAGTTGTACCGTCACCAGCAACACCTCTCTGCCGAGAGCAGATGAAAGCGAACTTCCTTGCGATGTGAACGTATTCCACAATGTATTCAATGATGTATTCTTCAATGGGGTCGATGAGCTTCATGGACTCATGGTACTTCAGAACGGGAAAGTAATCTATGAAGAGTATTCAACCGGCTTCGGTCCGGACTTCAAGCATGTACTTTGGTCTGCATCAAAGACATTTACAGCCACTGCCATCGGTTTTGCCAGACAGGACGGACTGCTTGACGTCAACGACAAGGTAGTTTCATTTTTCGGGGACGACGTTCTTCCGGAAGAACGCAGTGAATGGCTCGACAATCTGACGATCCACCATCTTCTCTGCATGTCTGCATGCTTGAAAGAGACATTGGACGGCAGGATGAGAAACGGCGAAGACTTCGACTGGGTGAAGGATGCTTTGTCCAAAGGCTTCAATTTCGAGCCGGGGTCACGATTCTTCTACAACAGCGTAGATTCACACATCCTGTCAGCAATCGTAACGAAGGTAACAGGAAAGACTGCAGAAGAATACATGAAGGAAAAGCTCTTCGACAAGATCGGGCTTACTGACTACATATGGGAAAAATGTCCTACGGGCGAATCAATCGGTGGGTTCGGTCTTTTCATGACGCTTGAGTCCCTTGCCAAGATGGGGCAGTTCATGCTGAATAAAGGAACCTGGAACGGGGAAAGACTTCTCGAAGAAGAATGGTTCGATATGGCGATGAGCCCTCAGATCATGCAGTACGAGATATCCGGAGACCCGGAAGCCAACGCAGAAAGATACGAGGATGATGACTGGAACCAGGGATACTGCTATCAGATGTGGAAATGTACAAGAGGCGGTGTAAGACTTGATGGTGCCAAGGGCCAGCTCTGCATCATCATCCCGGAAAAGAATGCCGTGGTAGCCACTCTGAGCAGCACCGGTAATACAGGAGTCCTCATAAATTCAATCTGGAAACACATATACGATAATATTTGACATAATATGACACGAATCATCGAGTGCGTGCCTAATTTCAGTGAAGGCCGCAATATGGAAGTCATCAATTCCATTGTAGAGACAATTGAAAAGACCGGTGGAGTCAAGATTCTTGACGTCGATCCGGGTGAAGCTACAAATAGGACAGTGGTAACCTTCGTAGGCAGCCCTGAGGCAGTCGTAGAGGCGGCATTTCAAGGAGTAAGACGTGCCGGTGAACTCATCGACATGAGGCAGCATCATGGTGCCCATCCACGTTCAGGTGCTACAGATGTACTGCCGCTTATTCCTATATCGGGCATCACTCTTGAAGAGTGTGCAGAACTTGCAAGAAAACTGGCCGAAAGGATCTACAACGAATTGGAAATCCCTTGCTACTGCTATGAAGCTGCAGCACGCAAGCCGGAACGCAAGAACCTTGCTGTCTGCCGTGCCGGTGAGTACGAGGCACTTCCTGAAAAGATGGGAGATCCTGAACGCCAGCCGGACTTCGGTCCCGGATGCTACACAGAACGTGCAGCTCAGGCAGGAGCCACCAATATCGGTGCCCGAGACTTCCTCATCGCCGTAAACTACAACCTGAACACCACATCGACACGTCGTGCAAACGCAATTGCCTTTGATGTCCGTGAAAAAGGACGCCCGAAGAGAGAGGGTAATCCTATAACAGGAAAGATCGTCAAGGATGAAAACGGAAAGACCGTCATGATTCCAGGAACGCTGAAAGGTTGCAAGGCTATAGGATGGTTCATAGACGAATACGGCATAGCTCAGGTGTCAATGAATATAACAGACATCAACACTACCCCACTCCACATTGCCTTTGACGAGGTCTGCAGGGCGGCACAGGCAAGAGGTCTGCGCGTCACAGGAACCGAAATCGTGGGTCTTGTTCCTAAGCGTACCCTGATAGAAGCAGGACGCTACTTCCTCGAAAAACAGCAGATATCTACAGGTGTTGCAGAGGAGGAGATAATGAAGATAGCCGTAAAATCCATGGGACTTGATGACCTCAAGCCATTCGAGCCTAAGGAAAAAGTGATAGAATACCTTATCGAAGACGAAAAGGAAGCGGCTGCCCGTGAAAGACTTGTACGCATGACCTGCAAGGGCTTTGCTTACGAGACTGCTTCCGAATCTCCTGCACCAGGGGGCGGATCGATTTCCGCATACATGGGAGCTCTTGGAGCTGCACTCGGCACAATGGTAGCCAATCTGTCCTCACACAAGGCCGGCTGGGATGCCCGTTGGAAAGAGTTCTCTGACTGGGCAGACAAGGGACAGGCAGTTCTGGCAAGGCTTCTCGCTCTTGTAGACGAAGACACGGCTGCATTTGACAGGATAATGGCAGCTATCGGCATGCCAAAGGGATCGGAAGAAGAGAAGAAGGCCCGTGCAGAAGCTCTGGAAGCGGCAACTCTTTATGCAACTCAGGTCCCTCTGAAGACCATGAAGACCGCCCTTGAAGTCTTCCCTATCGTAAGGGCTATGGCAAGCGAAGGAAATCCTAATTCTGTTTCAGACGCAGGTGTGGGAGCTCTTGCTGCCCGCAGTGCAGTACTCGGGGCACAGCTTAACGTACGTATCAATGCCGCCGGACTTGCTGACCGTGAAGCAGCAGATCGTCTTTGCAAGGAAGCAGCGGAAATTGCAGCTCAGGCAATTGCGGAAGAATCTGAGATCCTTGAAATCGTCAACAGCAAAATAGAATAAGAAACTGTTTAATTTTTATCATTTGAAATATTATGATGTGTTTTCGAGTAGATTATTTCTGTTTTCAGAGGAGGATAGCGGTACTATCTGACGAGGAAAAGAGGAAAAATATGCCGAAAAGACACATAATAGGCAAATAGATTGATTCAGTTTCTACAATTAATAATTTTTCGGAGAAAAATTTAAACAGTTTCTAACTACATAATATGACCTATAACAGATTCCAAGAAGACATACTGGCAGGTATTCCTGCAGTACTGCCGCAGCCAAAGCCATACGATACGGCTATCAACCATGCTCCAAAACGTAAAGAGATTCTCAGTCCGGAAGAAAAGGTCCTGGCAATAAAGAATGCATTGAGGTACTTCCCGGCCGAGCACCACGAAGTTCTCGCAAAGGAATTTGCTCAGGAGCTGAAGGAATACGGACGTATCTATATGTACCGATTCCGTCCTGACTACGAGATGTACGCACGTCCTATCGATGAGTATCCGGCAAAGTCAAGGCAGGCTGCCGCCATAATGGCCATGATACAGAACAACCTGGACTATCGTGTAGCACAGCATCCTCATGAACTCATAACCTACGGAGGAAACGGAGCCGTATTCCAGAACTGGGCACAGTACCGCCTTGTCATGCAGTATCTTGCAACCATGACTGACGAGCAGACCCTGGTCATGTACTCAGGTCACCCTCTCGGACTCTTTCCTAGTCACAAGGATGCTCCAAGAGTTATCGTTACCAATGGTATGGTTATTCCAAACTATTCGAAGCCTGATCATTGGGAGAAGTTCAACGCACTCGGTGTGTCCCAGTACGGCCAGATGACAGCCGGATCATATATGTATATAGGTCCTCAGGGAATCGTACACGGCACAACCATCACCGTAATGAACGCGGCACGCAAACAGCTTAAGGCCAGAGGCATCAAGGATACTGAAGACAATATGAAGGGCATGCTCTTCGTCACTGCCGGCCTCGGCGGAATGTCAGGAGCACAGCCTAAGGCAGGCGTGATTTCAGGAGTCGTAAGCGTCGTTGCAGAAATCAACCCTCTTGCCGCACGCAAACGCTACGAACAAGGGTGGGTTGACGAAATCCACAGCGACCTTGATGAACTCATACCACGAATCCGCAAGGCTGTGAATGAAAAGGAAGTTGTGTCACTCGCATACGAAGGCAATGTCGTAGACCTTTGGGAAAGACTTGCTGACGAAGATATTCACGTCGACCTCGGTTCCGACCAGACGTCGCTCCATAACCCATGGGCCGGAGGATATTATCCTGCAGGATACAGCTACGAAGAGTCCAAGACCATGATGGCAGAAGAACCGGAAAGATTCAAGGAATGTGTCCAGGAGTCCCTCAGAAGACATGCAGCAGCAGTGAACCGTCTTGCAGAGAAAGGCATGTATTTCTTCGACTACGGAAATGCCTTCCTTCTGGAAGCCTCCCGTGCTGGTGCCGACGTACTCAGGGAAGACGGCAGATTCCGCTATCCATCATACGTACAGGACATCATGGGTCCTCTCTTCTTTGACTATGGATTCGGACCTTTCCGTTGGGTCTGCATGTCGGAAAAGCCGGAAGACCTGGCAAAGTCAGATGCAATTGCGGCAAATGTACTCAGGGATATCATGAAGGAGGCACCAGAAGAAATCCAGGGGCAGATGATGGACAACATCAGATGGATTGAAGAAGCCGGCAGGAACAACCTCGTCGTCGGTTCCCAGGCCCGAATCCTTTATGCCGACTGCGAGGGAAGGACCAAGATAGCATTGGCATTCAACGAAGCCATCAGAAAAGGCGAAATCACAGCACCTATCGTTCTTGGACGCGACCACCACGATGTATCAGGAACAGACTCTCCATTCCGTGAGACCTCAAACATCTATGACGGCTCACAGTTCTGTGCAGACATGGCAGTACACAATGTGATAGGCGACGGTTTCCGTGGAGCCACATGGGTATCCATCCACAACGGTGGAGGCGTCGGCTGGGGAGAAGTGATGAACGGAGGTTTCGGAATGGTTATTGACGGCACAGAAGATTCAGACCGTCACATCCGTGAAATGCTTCTTTGGGATGTGAACAATGGAATAGCACGCAGAAGCTGGGCACGCAACGAAGGTGCAGTCCATGCAATCAAGAGAGAAATGGAACGTACACCGCTTCTAAAGGTCACATTGCCTAACTTCGCCGATGAAGATATGATCAGGGAAATCTTCAAAGACTGACAACATCACTTTGAAGAACCTTTGTACATGATCTTGAAAGAGAGACCGGCAGAATTCCGGTAAAGTTCTCCGAAATCGCCATATGCACCGATCCGCAGGATCATTGGAAGATCTGTCACTTGTTTTCCGAGTTCAAGCTCGAAAGCAAGTGACATTTGCCATGGCCTTGTGTTGAAGAATGAATCGGAAGGATTGCCGAAGGCCCCCCAGTTGGAACTGTATGTAGCCTTGAACATATACGGGAGATCGCCGATAAGGCCCTTAAGACCGAGATGATGTCCTCTTATACGATTGTTTTCAATCCTCTTCACCACTCCCTCCGGCCCTGGCTCCTGAGCAAGAATCAAAGGAAGACCTAAAGACTTCCCATAATAAGTCCAGCCCGACCGATATTCTCCATTGTGGAAATAATTATCTCTTCCACCGATGACAATCCTTCCATAATAGAAATCATCCGGATCCTGCCAGTAATTATCTACATCTTCCGGATATACAGTAGTCATCTCCTCCTCTGTAGCAGGACGGTCATGAACGTCACCGGACTGCCATGTAGTATGCACGTACTCATAGATGACATCCGTAACCAGTGCCTTCCTTTCATTCAAGGCTAAAGACAAGGTATATACTCCGTCCGGAGCATTCTGGATACGTATCATCGTTCTTCCATCCTCAAAAGGCAAGTCATACTGGAAAGTCATCACAAAATCGGAAGCACGCCACCTCAGACGCAGAAACTCCCTGCCGAGATGATTTCCCAGTGCATTCTGCCGGTCTGAATCAGTTGCATCATTTCCGCCTGGAAGAGCAAACATTACACGGTAGTAATCCTTCCATGAAGATGGTCTTTGCCCCAGGTCACGGGACACTCCGCCCCATTGGACCCAATGATCGATTCCAAATTCCAGATCAACCTTTCTGCCAAGCGCGAGCTTGAAAGCCAAAGACTTGTTATGGACCAGGGTTCCCATGGTCCATCTTTCATCCATCATCTTGTATTGAGCAAGATTTCCCTTGACTCCAAACCAATGTCCCTTCTCGAAATAGATCCAGTCAGACCACAGGTTCACCCCCGGGAGTTCTCTTGCATACCCGGAATATATTATATTGCCACCGGTCAACGACAGATCACCGAAATCCCTCCTCCGTGGCTTGATTCCCACATCAGCATGCAACATCCTCCAGCCGGCGGACAGATAAAGCCTGTTGATCATCCCTCCTGCAGAAGGCAAGGGATCACCCTTGGACAGAGTACCGACAAGATCTGCACCTGCACCAACATAAAAACCGTCCCAAAAATCATAGGACAGATCCGCACCAGCTGTAACAAGAGCAGATGATGTTGAAGGCATGCATCCTCCAAGGACAGTCCTGGACCAGAAAGGAAGCACAGAGCCCGATCCGGCTGACATTCCATATGATGTATTCCATTCAGACTTGAAGTCACCGGCAAAAGAGCACAGGGTGTGTGCCAGTGCAATAATTATAATGATTCCTTTTACCTTCATCCATGTTTAATTAAGATAGGGACAAAGGTAATCATAAACTCCACCATTTTTTATATCTTTGTATGATTTTTAAAACTCCCGAACATGGATCACATAATTTCGCACGACAGACTAAGTATCGAAAAAGTACAGGAAATCATTACATCCGGCGCCCATCTGACCTTGGGCAGACAAGCTGAAGAAGCTATCATCAAATGCAGAAGATTCCTCGACAGCAAGATGGAAGATATAGGCAGACCAGTATACGGAGTCACCACCGGATTCGGCTCCCTCTGCAACATCACAATTCCTGCTGAAGATCTTTCCCAACTGCAACATAACCTTGTAATGTCACATGCCTGCGGAACAGGAGAGTCAGTCCGTCCGGAAATTGTAAAGTTGATGCTTCTCCTGAAGATCCAGTCACTTTCCTACGGTTACTCAGGTGTACAGCTTGAAACAGTACTCAGATTGATAGACATGTTCAATAACGACATTCTTCCTGTAGTATATCAGCAGGGTTCGCTTGGAGCATCAGGAGACCTGGCACCCCTCGCACACATGTGCCTGCCGTTAATAGGATTGGGAGAAGTCATCTACAATGGAGAAAAAAGACAGGCTGCAGAACTTTGGAAAGAACTCGGGTGGGAACCTATAACCCTTAAATCAAAAGAGGGTCTTGCCCTGCTTAACGGAACACAGTTCATGAGTGCCCACGCCGTGTGGTCACTGATTCAGGCTGAGAGACTTTCTGACTGGGCAGACAGAATAGGAGCTCTCTCTCTCGAGGCATACGACGGCAGAATCGAACCATTCTACCCTCAGGTTCATGAAGTAAGAGCCCATAAAGGACAGATAGAAACAGCCGCAAGATTCAGGCAGCTGCTCGAAGGCAGTGAAATAATAAGACAGAAAAAGGTCCATGTCCAGGACCCTTATTCCTTCCGATGCATTCCGCAGGTTCACGGAGCTTCAAAGGACACCATCCGCTACGTAAAATCTGTAATTGAAATCGAAATAAACAGTGCGACGGACAACCCGACAGTATTCCCGGATGAAGACCTTATCATATCTGCGGGAAACTTCCACGGCCAACCGATCGCCATTCCTATGGACATGCTTACAATCGCTCTTTCCGAGCTTGCAAACATCTCGGAGAGACGTATCTACAAACTGATTTCCGGTCAGAGAGGTCTTCCTAATTTCCTTGTTGCTAAACCTGGTCTTAACAGCGGCTTCATGATTCCGCAATACACTGCCGCATCGATTGTAAGCCAAAGCAAAGGCCTCTGTATGCCTGCATCTGCAGACTCGATACCATCATCACAAGGTCAGGAAGACCACGTCAGCATGGGAGCAAATGCAGCAACAAAACTTGTCCGCGTTGTAGAAAACACTGAAAGAGTTCTTGCAATCGAACTCTTCAATGCTGCACAGGCATTTGAATTCCGCCGCCCGCTCCGTTCATCGTGGGAACTTGAAAAGATGTTTGCAAAATACCGCAAAGTTGTTCCATTCATCGACGACGACCGCTACATGCATCCTCTGATCGAGAAGTCAATTGAGTTCCTCAGATAGGCACAATAGACGATGAAGACAATAATATACAATATCGGCACATTGGCAGGAATCCTTCCATCCGACATCAAAAAGCTGGAAGGAGACGCCATGAATCATGTAGAATGCATCAATGATGCATATCTTATGATCGAAGACGGCATCATCACTGAATTCGGTCCCCAATCTGACATATCGAGCAGCCTGCAGGAGCAGACAGACGAAGTCGGGAAATCTGATAATATGATAGATGCAAAGGGTGGATTTGTAATGCCATGTTTCTGCGACAGCCACACCCATATTGTATATGCCGGCTGTCGTGACGGTGAATTCAGAGACAAGATAGACGGATTGAGTTATGAAGAGATTGCCGCACGAGGAGGCGGAATCCTTAACAGTGCTGACCTGCTGCATGAAACATCAGAAGATGAATTATACAGACAGTCCATGGAACGCGTCAACGAAATCGCACGGATGGGAACAGGAGCAGTGGAAATAAAAAGCGGATACGGGCTCACTGTAGAAGACGAGATCAAGATGCTTAGGGTGATAAGACGCATTAAAGAGAACTCACCTCTTATAGTCAAGTCTAATTTCTTAGGTGCTCATGCCGTCGGAAGAGCCTACAAGGGGCGACAAGGAGAGTATGTAGACCTCATCTGCAACGAAATGCTGCCACGGGTAGCAGAAGAGAAGCTTGCGGATTTTGTTGATGTATTCTGCGACAAAGGATTCTTCACAGTAGAAGAAACGGACAGGATTCTGTCTGAAGCAGCCAAATATGGAATCCAGGGAAAAATTCACGCAAACGAGCTTGATGTATCTGGCGGCGTCCAGACCGGAGTCAGGAACAAGGCACTTTCCGTCGATCATCTCGAGAAAACGACTGACGAAGAGATCAATGCCCTTAGAGGGAGCATTACAATGCCGACCATGCTTCCCGGATGCTCATTCTTTCTTGGATTGCCATACGGAAGAGCTAAAGACTACATCAAGAGCGGACTGCCCGTAGCCCTGGCATCCGACTACAATCCGGGATCAAGCCCTAGCGGGAACATGAGGTTCGTCATGGCACTCGGATGTATCAAAATGAAACTGACGCCTGAACAATCATTCAATGCCTGCACCATTAATTCAGCCTATGCAATGGGCGTGAGTGACATGGCCGGGTCCATAACGATCGGAAAAACGGCAAACATAATCATCACCAAGAAAATACCTTCTCTGGCATTTATCCCATACAGTCATCAGACGCCTGTGATAGAAAAAATCATACTCAACGGAAAGGAAATATAGGGACAATAAGATCATATCGTCAAAATAAGAGAAAAATACGGCATTTTTCTTGCATAATTGAGATTTTATTTCTAATTTTGAATTGTTCAAATTTAGAAAGTATAACAAAGGTTCCTAATACAATTGATTATGATTACTACAAAATTACAGAAAGCGATCAACGACCAGATCACAGCTGAATTATGGTCTTCAAACCTCTACCTCCAGATGTCTTACTTCCTCAAAAGCCAGGGCTGGGACGGCTTTGCACACTGGATGTCACTTCAGGCTGAAGAAGAGAGAGAGCACGCAACAAAGATGGCCGACTACATGACAGACAGAGGCGGCACCGTAAAACTTCAGATGATTGATGTTGTCCCTGAAGGATGGGGATCGGTTCTTGAAATCTTCGAGCATGCCTACAGCCATGAATGCAAAGTATCTAAAATGATTGACACACTGGTAGGACTATCCAGCGAAGAAAAAGACTACGCGACAGAAAACTTCTTCCGAACATTTGTGGACGAACAGGTAGAAGAGGAAGCCACAGCTTCAGGAATTGTAGACAAGCTCAAAAAAGCAGGTGAAGCAGGAATATTCTTCCTTGATGCTGAACTTGGCAAACGCTAGACGACAAAACCTGAAATCAGACAGAATACAATAAATAGATGAAGGCGACTAATAAGTCGCCTTCTTTCGTATTTATATGGATATGACGACAGTGGCGGTAGGGTAAGTTTGGCTTGGTTCCGTCGGAACTAGTTCCGACTTCATCCCTCCCACGACTTTGTCGCAAGAGACATCATGGCACAGACAAGATCTGACGGAAGTTGTGAGAGAAAATAAAACACAAAAAAGAGGTCGGCAATTTGCCGACCTCAATCATTATATAATCATTTGATTATTTTGCGGAAGCCTTGAACTGTACAGTTACATTAACCTTGTGAACCTCACCTGCATGGTACTTGTGCTCGAACGATACAACTACGTCAGCGAAGTAATCAACGTTAAGAGATCCATCATCGGCAACAAGAGTCAACTTATTAGTAGTATTATCGAATGAATACTTACTTCTTGCGATGTTGATCTTCTTGTCACCCTCCATGTAGTAAACTGGAGTATCGTAATCAAGCTCTACAACAACATCACCGAATGCAGCCTTGAAATTAGCAACATTAGTACCATTCTTGAAGTTAGCTACAGCAGTCTGGAGTACATTTGCTGAATTATAACCAGTAGCATACTTGATGGTTACATTATCAAGAACGTGAACTGTTGTAGGGTAACCAGGAGCACGCTGAGCAACAACGTTACCGCTGTTCTTGAACTCAAGGATAGGATCGACAGTGTAAAGAACTACCTCAACAGTGTTAAGAGCATAACCGTTAACCTTAAGAGTAGCCTTAAGTGGAATCTCAAGACCTTCGAAAGTACCCCAAGAGAACTGAGTCTGAGCGATAGAGTTGTAAGTAGCAACATCATCCTTAGCTACAACATCAGCAGTAGCATTAAGAGGTGTACCATTAGCAGCAACAAAGTCAACAGTGAGCTTATGATCCTTCTGGATGTCGCCTGTTACAGCAAAGTACTTATCAAGGAATGAGTCATCAATAAGATAAGCGTTACCAGCACCATCGATTCTACCATTTACATGAACCTTACCATCCTTAACATAGTCAGTTGAAGGAATAAGGGCGTAAAGCTTAGTAAGATCCTGAAGTGTACCAGTGATCTTGACATTGTACTTGATACCCCACTTATCTGTAAGTGTAGCAGTGATAGTGTTCTCACCTTCTGCAAGCTGTGACTGATAGATTCGTGCGTTAACAAGACCAATAATGTTGTTAAGAACTCCTGTCTTACCGTTAACTGAAGGAGCATCACCAGCTTCGTAATTAGCTACCCAATCAGAAGTATGTGCCTCCCAAGCCTTAACTGCATCAGCAGCAACAGTCACACCAAGATAGTTATACTCACCTTCAGTGAATACCTTGAATGCAGCGTCGATTACATTAACAGGAGCTTCGAATGTGCCGCTAGCAGTCATCTTGAACTCACCAGCGTTGATATTTACTGGGAACTCAGTAGGGAGCATAGTAAGCTTGAAGATCATGTTAGTAGTAAGATCTACATGCTGTACAGGGTTAGTAGAAGTGTAGACTACCTTGTACTCGTTGTTCCATGCATATGCACCTGCAAGGATAGTGAACTCAGCGATTTCGCCAGCCTTAGTACCAAAATCAGAAACGATGAACTTAGATGTAAGATCAGCATTCTCAACCCACTCACCAGCTGCATTCTTCACATAAACAGCCTTCTTCCAATCCTTAAGAGGAGCCTTGTTCTCAAGAAGATCCTTGATAGGCATGTCACCGATACCTGAGTAAGGGATAGCCTCGATTACGAGATCCTGGTCGTAGTTAGCAGCGTCTGAAAGTTCCTCAGCAAGAGCAGCAGTCCACTTGATCTCAGTGTAAACGCCATCCTCGTACTCAGTACCAACATTCGCAGTAAGCTTAGCATTTGAAAGAACTACATCATAAGTAAGAGTAAGAACAACTGTACCAACAGTATACTGATACTCAAATGTCATCTTCTTACCAACATTAGAGAAATCAACGCCTTCATGAATCCTTACATTATAAGTAAAGTCAGGATCTTCATCAATAATGAACATTTTACCAAGATCAAGATGTTCTGTTCCCTGACCGATGTAGTCTGTATAGAAACCACCAATGATTGCTTTCTGCTCTGCCTCTACATCATAACCAAGCTGAGCCATCTGCTCAAGTGTGAGGTAAGGCTGCTGTGCAGGGAGTGCACTCATGATCTCATCGTTATCGATTGTGAAACCAAGGATAGGAGCAACTGTTGACTGAACAGTCTCAGTGTCGTTGCAAGCAATCTCCTTAGTGATAACCTTGTTATTGGCAAGGGCAGCAGGGTTTTCGTTTTCTACTGCATCGTATGGCAGATAAAGAGCAGCCTCGAACTCAGCAGCAGTACCAGCTACGAAGTTAGTATACTCTGAAGAACGGTTGTTGCTTCCGTCGTTAAGAAGGATAGCAGCACTGTATGAAATGTCAGTTGACTGAACACCTGCATTTGTTGCGATCTGCTGACCACCGAGGAAGAATTCAGGAGCGAAGTTCTTTGGAAGAACAGTCACTACAAGATAGTCCTCCTTAGCCTCTACATTGAGGATTTCAAGATCAGCCTCTGCCTCAGCCTTAGTGCGAACTGCTACAGGCTCAACCTCGAAGTCAACGATACCATTCTCATCAGCCCATGCAGTAGCAACTTCCTGAGCAGCAACTGCAGCCTCTACGCCTGGATTAGCGTATACGCGATACTTAAGAACTGAAGCCTTAGGAAGGATAGCAAATGAAGCAGCATTCTTACCTATGAGAGCCCAATCAAGAGTAGCCTTTCCGTCGTTGTAATCTGGAACATAAACGAGGCTCTGGATACGGTTCTGGAAAGCGAGCTCTACATCGCTGATATAGTTGAAGAGGTTTCCAACTGAAGCCTCAACCTGAGTAAGTCTCTCATTGATACCCTGAGTGTACTGAGTGAGCTCATCAATAGCATCTGCATGACCCTGAATGAGCTGAGCAAGGAGGTTAACCTGCTCGTTGATCATTTCAGCAAGGTTTGCTTCATTCTGCTTGAGAGTTTCAATCTCACCCTCAAGAGTGTTCACGAGGTTAGAAAGCTGTGTGAATCCCTGCTCGTTTGTCGCGAGTCTCTCCTCGAGAACCTCTACATAAGCCTCATATGCTTCAATGTGTGCTGCAAGACCAGAGTTTGCAGCTGCAGCAGATGCAGTAGCAGCATTGAGAACAGTTACAAGAGTCTTCTCCTGTACGCCTTCTGGAGCTACGAGGTCCTCAAACTCTCCGATCTGACCCTGGAACTGGTAGCCAATTGACATTACAGTGCCGAGAACTTCCTGAAGCTGTGAAAAGAGAATCTGATCCTGCTGATCAACATACGACTTAAGAGATGTTACAGAACCCTCGAGCTTTGTAAGTTCAGTGGTAACCTGTGTCTTATAAGCCTCAAAATCTGTTGTGTTAAGCTTACCGTCAACAGCATCCTTAAGGGTTTTGAACTGACCCTCGATTGAGGTTACATAGCCATTGACCTGCTCTACTGTTGCATAACCCTTAAGCACCTCAGCGATTGCAGCCTGTGCATCGTTAACTGCCTTCTGAAGATCTTCCTTGCTTGCCTTGTTTGCAAGAAGGTCATCGATTTCGCCAGAAAGCTTATCGATTTCAGTACCGATCTTGCCTTCAAGCTCCTTCTTAAGATTAGCCACAGCATCCTTAGTCTCGTAAGCAGATGCAATCTCCTGCTTGAGAGCCTCCTCAGATGCCTTCAAATCGTCTGCTGTCGACTGAGTAAGTGAATCCACTTTCTCGTCCAGCACGCGAATGTCCTCCTCAAGGTCGGTACATCCTACCATAGCTACAGCTACTCCACAGAGGAGAAGCTTGCTAAATTTAGTGAAATTGAATTTCATAAATGGAATTGTTTGTTAATAAATAATATATAGTACACTTAAAATTATCTGAGTGTGCAGATTACAACCCTGTTCTTATCATTCTCCGCAAAAGGCTGAACTGTGTCTCCCTTATGGCCTGAAGAAATTCTCTCTGCAGGTACGCCAAGCTGAACGAGCCTGTTCTTGACAGCAACAGCACGTTTTTCAGAAATCTTCTCGTTGACAGACGCACTTCCAGTGTTCTTGTCTGCATATCCGACAAGCTCTACGTAGAAGTCCGCATTTGCCTTCATCCAGTCAGCAAGAGCGACAAGCTTTGCATCCTCAGCCTTCCTTATATAAGCTGATCCGATAGTAAAGAACACGTCCTTTGAATTTTCACTTGCAATTGCTGCTCTTTCAGCGGCAGCTTTTTCAGCAGCAGCTTTTTCAGCGGCAGCTTTTTCAGCAGCAGCTTTTTCAGCAGCAGCTTTTTCAGCAGCAGCCTTCTCAGCGGCAAGTCTTGCTGCTTCAGCGGCAACAGCAGCGGCGGCAGCAGCAGCGGCAGCAGCTTCTTCAGCAGCGATCTTGTCTGCATACGCCTGTGACGGCCTTGTATTCTTGCCAAGACGGAACTTCAGACCAGCAAGCACATTGATCTGCCAGTCTGCATTTCCTGCCTTCTTTGAGTTGAAGTGATCAGAAAGAATATTTGCATTACTCTCGAGTCCGAGGCTGATAGCATCGCTGAGACGGAAATCTACACCAAGTCCCACACGTGCAGGAACAAAGAACTTATTCTCCCAATAATACTGAAGAAGACCACCCTGATACTTAGCCGCAGCTGAATTATCAAAGCCATAAGCCCCACCTACTCCTGCCAGCACATAAGCCGAGCACAATCTCTGGTGATCAAATCCTCCGATAAGACTGGTAAGGTCCAGAATGAGGTCTGCATTCACCTGACCAAAACGGAAAGCATAGATATCCTGTGCAGTAACTGCTGCTCCTTTGCCCTGCCATCCGCCTACACCAAGACGAAGTCCAAGAGCATGATGGAAGTTCCACTGTGCCGATACTGCAGCTGCTGGGGAAAGAAGATCCCAAAGGCTTGCCTCACCAATTGTACCAGCTACGCCACCCTGAACTCCAATGCTCCAATGGGGACGGAACTCCAGACTCTCGTCACTCTTGCTCTGCTGTGCAAAAACGGCACTTCCTGACACAATGAGAAGTGCGGCAGCGACCATCAAATGTTTAATCTTCATAAGTCACTTCGGTTTTTTAGTTGTTTATTACATCACGTAATGATTCTGCAGGACACGACCCTGCACAAAATTAGTAATGCACAAAGGTAAGCCATTTTTTTTAATTCGGCAACAACTTTTCTAAAAAACTGTAACAAATTGCATGACATGCCTGTTTTGGAATTATATGACTGACCATTTATTATGTTGCCACCAATATAATCTTGAAGGCAGTACTGACATAAGCTGCCGATGAAAATACTCAGACGAAGATCTGCCATAAGAAAAGCAGAGACCTGTTCCCAGGAGGGGGACAGGTCTCTGCAACATCCGACTTGACTGCCGGATCATATATTCATAATAAAACTTATTATTCCTCAACCGGTGTTTCCATGACTACTTCTTCGACTACTTCCTCAACTACTTCTTCGACTACTTCTTCGTCACAGCATTGGAAAGGTGAATTGAATCCAGCCCATGAGAGGAGCCCGGTAAGCCAGAGAGAGACAAGGACGACAATAATCACAGATAATGAAATAAGCCACTTCTTCCATGGGGCCAAGCCTCTTTTTGCATAAGGATCCTTGAGTTTCATCTTAGGGAATCTGGCAATGTCGGTAAGTGTTTCTCCGAAAGGTATGCTGATTTTCGAAGATGCATTGACAGCCCAGCCATTGGCATTTAGGAGAGGAGCGATATTGCGGCGGCGTAGCTTCATCCATGCCATGATCATTGCAGGTCCGGAAATAATGAGCATCACTCCCACAAAGGCAAGTATAACCTGCCACCATGCCAGAGCAAATATTCCTTTTGCAAGGCTGGCAATGGCAGAACCGATCATTCCGACGGCCATTCCCAAGGCAGCAAAGATTCCGGCAAACTTACCGATGTCGAAAGGCTGGGCCTGAGCCGGCGGAGTTCCGGCAGGCTGAGCAGGGACAGCAGCCGGAGCCGCATTGATCTTGGCTGTAGCATCCTTCATCATCTTGGCATCCTTGTCAGCGGCATTCTTGCTGATAAGATTCTCAACAGCCTTTGCCATTCTACGGTATGGAGACCAGAAAGCCTGAGCGACACTGATCGGATTATCAACAACCTTGGTTATGACAGCATCCCATTCGCATCCTGAATTATCATAGTAGACAGCATTCTTTCCTACAATCAGATCACCGATCTCACCTACAGTGACAGCAGCTACGATCTGTATCTTGGCCGGAGAGGCCTTCGTCGTGCAATCGCAGTAGACAAGGAACATTCCGCTTGTGGGAGCCATCGTACTGTGCTTGCCCATATCTGCTACATTCATACAGAAACGGCACTCTCTCTGATCGATGAGAAGTCTTCCTGACTGGAAGATGGCCGTTGTCTTACTGTCCTTGTCATAGAAGTCGTTCAAGGTTACGAAATTTCTTAAAAGCCTGTAGAAGTCTCGGTTAAGATGAAGGAACTTATCTACCAATGCGATATTGTCGGCTTCTGCCTTGAGAGATGCATCTTCCGCTACAAGCGAAAGCAAGGCTTCCTTTCTGTCCTGAGCCAGGAAACTCTTTACGGCATCAATGCCAAGAGTCTCTACAACCTCCCCTGCCTTGGAGCTCTTCCAGGATGTGTAGGCTGCAAAACGTGCTCCGATCGCATTCCAGTCTTCCTCTGTCAGCACTTTCGCCTCAGACATCTCCATTATCGACATCAATGTCCTGAACTTATCGTTCCATGCAGGATTCACAGGAGCAGACAGTTCTATCTCCGGCCTGCCTGTAACACGTGATATAGGATATGCTGCTATCTCGGCCATTTTTTCTGAAAGATTGTCAGCACTGATGGCACCTATGAGAGAAGTCTGGACATCCAAGGCAGAGACGCTATCAGGAGAGAAGGCAGCAAGAGCAGACCTGACGAAAAAGTCACGGACCTTTGCATCCAGATCATTATATAAGGCAATCGCTTCATCTGTCCTATCTCCACATGGTGCCTCAACAGCTGCATCAAGCCATGATGCATAATCGGCAAGATTCTTATAGAAAGCCTCTATGATTTCCGCTGTGATTCCGTTTTCTCCGCTCCTGTCAGCCACACCGCCAATGACAGCCAGTGCAGCTGCTATGGCTGATTTATCTTCCTGGATGTCAGCAGAAGCCTCAGTTATCACTCCGTCGCCGTTAAAGCGGGTCTTGGAGAAGATGGATGCAATATCTGCAGCCTCTACTAGAGAGATGATTGTCCCCTCTTTCCCCAGATTGCCCAGTATCTGTCGGGCTGAAGAATAAAGAATCTTTCCGGTCTCATTTTCAAGGTTGAACTGTTCGATGTCGAAAAAATCCTTGCCTTCAAGAAATACATCAGGATTACGGACTGCTGAAGTCATCCACTTGGAAGTACATATGACATCATTCACGCGGATCTTGCCATCACCGTCGCAATCCATATATAAAAGACTTTTCTCATCAATCTCCAGACCCTTGACAGGGCATGACAAGACAGTCCACATTTTAGGATCCAGTTCATCCAGATGTGCGATATCTGCACCGGATCTGATCTTTACACGTGAAGCTCCGCCTATATTCTGGAACTCCCATTTGTAGCCTTTGTTCTTATTGATAATAGCCATATTTGAAATAATTGATTGCCGTTTTGGTTAAAACTTTCAAATATAGCCATTTTTTGACAAAATCAATCCTTCTTCCTGAATATGAGATTATTGGTCATGGGGGGCTCAGCATTCCGGAAATGGATTCCGATCCGTGTGACTGAAATAACGGCATACATATATATATTATAACCAAGAGACACACTGAACACTATGCCATAAGGCAGTCCCGGCCATATTATATTCCATTTGTACTTCAGGATGGCATCATAAGTATATAATCCATGTATTGAGACGGCAAAGAGAATTGATTTGTATTAATATTTAGCTATATTTGTGGTCTCGTAGATACTAAAACACATTACAGTCATGAAAAAGATTTTACTGACCATATCATTAATTGCGGCATGCCTGTCTGTTGAAGCACAACCGAAATCAGCGGGTATCAGAATTGGTGCAGACGGCATAGATGCTGATTACCTGCACTCAATATCTTCAGACAAATTCATCGAAGGAAATATAGGTCTCGATTTCGGTTTTGAAGCCAACGGCAATGCCGGCATCAAGGCAACCGGAATACTTAACTTCATATGGGGCCATCCTGCGTGGACAGACAAAGGAAGATGGACTTTATACGCAGGTCCCGGTATTTCTCTGGGATTTGTGGATGACAGAGTTCCATACGACATCATGAACATGAGATTCAACTATTTCGACTCCGGATTCATGATAGGACTTGTTGGACAGGTGGGTATTGAATATGCCTTCGAGGGTATTCCTGTTCAGGTTGCAATTGACATGAGACCGTGCATAGGCCTTCATGTCAATGACGGTTCTTTCAGAATACCTAACACAGACACGAAGGTAACCTATGAAAGCAAGGTCGGATTCTATGACAATGGGCTTTACGGAATGATTCCTTCCGTATCAATCAGATACAGGTTTTAGAAACTGCCCGGATTCATCGGAAGCCTTTCAACACAATCAGGGCTGCTTACTAAAAAGTCTTATGACTGATTAGTAAGCAGCCCTGATCATATCAAGCCGTGTCTACTGTTTGACCAATGTAATGTCAAGTCTGGCAGAAATCTCATCAACATCAAGATCAGAGGTAAGCATAATCGTATTATCAACGATGTTCACACCTGGTATCTGAACTATTTCCCCATCTGAGGTAATTGAAAGGTTGCCATCAGCATAGGTATAGGTAAATACCAGATCGTCAGGAACTTCCATGCCTGGGAGAGTACCTGAGACAAGGCCTCTTCCTGTTCCGTCAGCATTGAAGATAAACTCCATGCTGATCTGTCCCTTGGAAAGGTCGAATGACATAGGCGGCATGCCCTCGATTGTCATGGAAAGTGAAGTTGCCTTCCAGATTCCTACGATAGGATTTACGTCCTCTTTCGTGCAGGCAGCCATCGTCAGGACAACTGCTGCAAGTGCGATTAAAAATCTTTTCATTGAAATAATAATTATGGTTAAACTGTCATTTCTCAAGGGTTGAGAAGGTCCACATTGACAAAGCCATTGATTTCCTGAATAAGTTCAATCGAGGCCTCGCATTTTGCCTTCAGTTCATCAGATGCATCAGGAGATGAAATCGCTGCACGGAAGTCATTGATTGCTTCTCCGAATCTTTTATTCTGTCTATGAACTACGGCAGATCCATAAAGATCTGCAGCAGTAACTGTCTTTTCTGAATTTCCCATGAAGCAAAAATAATAAAACCGTTTTGATTTCATGAATTAATCAAAACGGTTTTTAATTATTTTACCTGACAATTACTTCAGAATGAACGAAGCTTCGTTCTTAGCACGTGAATCCGTTCCGATGAACACCTTGAACTCACCTGGTTCTGCCACGAATTCGAGATCTGAATTATAGTGGCTCATCAGTTCCTCAGTAATTTCGAAGGAAACGGTCTTGCTTTCGCCCGGTTCAAGAGCGATCTTCTCGAATCCCTTAAGTTCACGTACCGGACGTGTTGTTGTGCCCACAACATCCTGGAGATACATCTGAACGACTTCCTTACCAGCCACCTTACCTGTGTTGGTCACTGTCACTTCTGCCTTAACGCTTCCACCCTTTGCAACTTCAGCAGCACTGAGAGTTACAGGGCTGTACTCGAATGTCGTGTATGAAAGGCCATATCCGAAAGGATAAAGAGGATCATTGTCAACATCGAGATAGTTTGAACGGAATTTCTCGAACCAGCGACCCTCAAGAAGAGGACGACCGGTATTCTTGGCTGCATAGTAAAGAGGAATCTGACCGACGTTCTTAGGGAAGGTCATGGTAAGCTTTCCTGATGGGTTTACGTCGCCAAAGAGGACATCAGCCACTGCGTCAGCTGTCTCACTGCCTCCGAACCACACATCGAGGATTGCAGGCACATTTTCAGCCTCCCAGTTGAGAGTTATAGGACGACCGTTGAAGAGGACAAGCACAACAGGCTTTCCTGTTGCAACGAGAGCCTTGAGAAGCTTCTGCTGAACGTCCGGAATAGAGATTTCTGTTCTGCATGAGCTTTCTCCGCTCATCTCTGAAGCCTCTCCGAGAGCTGCTACGATCACATCTGAACGCCTTGCAACTGCAAGAGCCTCGTTAAGGAGCTGGGCGTCTGTGCGGTTGTCTCTGCCGAGTTCACGTCCGAACATTGTAGAACGCATCTCGAGATCGAAGTCAGAAACAAGATTGGATCCCTTTGCATAAAGCACTTCAGCCTTGCCCTTCACTGCATCTGCAAGACCTTCGCGGAGGGTCTTAGGCACATCAAGACGAGCTGCAACGCTCCATGTACCAGGCATGTTGCTTCTTGTGTCGGCAAGAGGGCCGATGAGACCGATCGTACCCTTCTTCTTCAAAGGAAGGACTCCTTCGTTCTTGAGAAGCACGAAGCTCTCAGAAGCGATTTCTCTTGCAATATCTCTGTGTTCCTGGCAGTAAACCTCTTTAGCAGCCTCTTCCGCTCTACAGAACTTGTATGGATCCTCAAAGAGCCCGAGTCTGTATTTTGCTTCAAGGATGCGACGGCAGGCAAGGTCAATGTCCTTCATGCTCAACATACCCTTGTCAAGAGCATTCTTTACGTTAACGATGAATCCCTCGCTGACCATATCCATGTCGACACCAGCCTTGAGAGCCTGGACGCTGACTGACTCGAAGTCACCTACACCATGAGCTATCATCTCGAATATTCCGGTGTAGTCTGTGACAACGAAACCGTCGAAGTTCCACTGATCGCGGAGAACATCGGTAAGAAGCCAATGGTTTCCTGTTGCAGGAACACCGTCAATTTCATTGAAAGAAGCCATCACAGAACCTGCTCCGGCATCAATTGCTGCCTTATATGGTGGGAAATACTCGTTATACATGCGGATACGGCTCATGTCTACTGTGCTGTAGTCACGTCCGGCCTCAGGAGCTCCGTAAAGTGCAAAATGCTTTACGCAAGCAAGAATCTGGTCGTTGCTGGTAAGCTGGGTTTCCTTGTCCGGTCCCTGATATCCACGTACCATCGCCTCAGCTATGCGGCAGCCGAGATAGGTATCCTCACCTGAACCTTCGCTTACACGTCCCCATCTGGCATCTCTTGACACGTCAACCATAGGGCTGAATGTCCAGCAGATACCGTCAGCCGAAGCCTCTTCTGCTGCGATACGTGCAGATTTTTCAACGGCTTCCATATTCCATGAGCATGAGAGTCCGAGAGGAATAGGGAAAATAGTCTCGTAACCGTGAATCACGTCCATACCGAAAAGGATCGGAATACCCAGACGGGATTCTTCAACTGCGATTCTCTGTACATCTCTGATCTTGTCTGCTCCCTTGAGGTTGAAAAGTCCTCCTACCTCTCCCTTGCGGATTCGCTCGGAAACATTGCTGCTCTTCGCCTGTCCGGTCACGATGTCTCCTGCTACCGGAAGATTGAGCTGACCGATCTTTTCTTCTACTGTCATCTTGGACATCAAGTCATCAACAAACTTGTCCATCTCGCTCTGCGGCGTTGCACATCCGAAAAGTGCAAGGCATACCGCACTGATAATCACTAGTTTCTTGTTCATAAAAATATGTGTTGGTTATTTCTTGACGTAGGTAAATCCCAATTTATCCAGACCTCTATGCACGTCTGTATTCTTCATGAAACAGTCCCATAGAAGTCCGCTTCTGTGGTTTTCTATCATTACAACAATCGGTCCCTGATCGATTGCGATATATGATGATGCAAACCAGCGGTTTGAAAGGCTGAAGGCATCGTGGAAGCCATATTCTCCAAAAAGCTTGTCTCCGAGGACATAGTAGAAATGCCTGAGAGCCTTCATGCTTTCTTCCGGAGTATAAGGCATGGATGCAAGGGCGGCAGTTGGAGCGATCGTGCCCTTGTCATTGGTCGGAGAGCTGGCTGTATATGAATTCGGTATATCCGAAGCAGTAAGTCCCCAACATTCGTCGCTGTAACCGGCATATTTCTTAGGATTGGCGGCACAATAGGCATGGTTGATCCTTGCATGGGCTACATTCTGCTCCCAGTATGAAGCATAGGCATCGCTGAGGTCTCTTGGATCCAGTCCAAGGAATGAATAATGCGTAAAGAAGAGAGGGCCTCCCATTCTGGTTCCAAGAGGAAGAGTTATGTCGTAATATTTATTGCCGTTGAGCATTCCTCCGTTTCGTGCCCAACCCTTGTCATATATGTCTTTTGAAATAGGATGTGTCGGTGAGGACGCAGCAAGGACATAGACTATAAGGCCCTCGTTCCATCCGCTGATGTGCATGTTCATTTTCCAGCCATGCTTTGCTGACCAGTGCCAATAGAGGCCGTCCGTGCCGTTTGTAAAGAAGTCCCACTCGACTTCCTCCCATAATTTCTGAATATATTCACGGATCCTGTTCTCAGTCGGATTGTTCTGGTTGAAATATTGCTGGACGGCAAGAAGTCCCTGAATCATGAATGCTGTCTCCACAAGATCCGCTCCGTCATCATAGGTGCTGAAGGCCTTGGCCTTGCCTGTGGTTCCATCTAGCCAGTGAGAGAAGGCTCCATGGAAACGTTCTGCCTTTTCATAGAGGAAGGTCACGATCTGATCCATTCTCTCTGCACCTTCTGCCCTTGTTATGAATCCCCTTTCTATGCCTACAGGGATAGTCATGACGCCAAATCCGGAACCTCCTGATGTGACGGTCTCGCCAGAGCCGAGCCTCTCACGGGCAAGGCCTGAAACAGGATGGGCATAGTCCCAGAAATATTTGAATGTCTGCTCCTGGACAAGCGTGAGAAGTTCCTCGTCAGATATCCTCTCGAACTTGTCAGAAGGGTCGTAAGATGTTACGATTGTATAAGAATAAGATTCTACCAGATTCACTCCCAGTTGTTCTACAGGAAGCACAGACAGGACGTATCTGGTAAAATGAGCCAAAGGCTCTGTTGGTTTGAGTTTGAGGATCTTATGATTTTCTCCATAAGATGCCTCCAGCTCTCCTCCAGTGAAGACAATTGCAGTGAAGTCAAACCTGTCAATGTCGATTTCAGAAGAGAACTCGAATGTGAATGTCACATCTCCCGCAGGTATGTCGCTGACGGATTTGGATGGAACCATAGGAACTCCATTGATATCAGCACTGAATATCATTGCCTTAGGAAGTTCGGTGACTTCATTCATGTCAGAACATGAAAAAAACAGAAGAAAAGAAAGAAGCGGGAATAATGTGATACGTTTCTTCATCAGATAAAAAATAAAAGGTGGAGGAGGCAATGCCTCCCCACCTTATAATTAGATAAAAATTACTCGAGGTTGATGAGTTTCTCCTCTCTGTTGAGCTGAGCGATCTCCTTCTCAGTAAGAGCCTTGTTGTAGATACGAACCTCGTCAATCTGGCCGTTGTAGTAAGTCATCCAACCCTGATTGTTGACGCCGTCGATGATAGCTGCCCAACCACCGATGTAAAGAGCTGTACCACCCTGGAGGTTGAGGTCACCGAAGATAGCCTCACCGTTCATGTGGATGTTGTTCTCGACTGGGAACTTAACACCGTCAACATAAACATTCCACTCTGAAGTAGCTGCATCGTAAGTACGTACAACGTGGTACCACTTGTCAGTAACAGCGAACTCAGGACCGTTTACATTTGGCCACAAAGCAAGCTGGCTGCCATCAACTGTAGTGTCGATACGGCCGTTGAACTGCTGTGAAGTAACGCCAGTCTCCTCGTTAGTTGAAGAGTTGTCGAAGAAGAACTGCATTGTGCTGCCCCAATCGTGTGTACCACCGTTTACAGAGAAGAAAGCACCTGAACCAAGAGCCGGTCTCTTAACCCATGCAGAGAAAGTGAAGCTCTTAAGGCTGTTGATTGCATTAGTTGCTGCGAGGTTGTACTTGAGATAAGCCTCAGTATTAGGATCTGCAGAAGTGTTGCTGTAAGCCTTTCCGATGAAACCGTCAACGAAGTCAGCTGAACCCTTCTTAGAGTCGAATGTAACACCCTCACCGACAGCTACTGAACCATCCTCGAATGGAAGGTGAAGAACAAGTGCGTCAGCTGCAACTGTTACCTGTGGGCCCTGCTCCTCTGGAGTGTTGTCATCCTTGTTGCAGGAAACGAACATAGCGATTGTCATCGCTGCTGCTAAATAAAAGATCTTTTTCATGTTTTAAAAAAATAAATGTAATTAATAAATTGGTTATAAAATTGGTTGAGTTGATTTTAGTACGTATAGCCTGGGGTATTTGAAAGACCCGTATTGACCTGAATCTGGTTGGCAGGTGTAGGGAATACTTCATTCTTGTTAGCCTTGAAGCCCTTTGATGCAAGGACAGAAGCTGCCTGACCTGTGCGGACAAGATCAAAGAAACGGTTCTCTTCCATTGCGAACTCTGCTCTACGCTCATCATAGATGACCTCAAGAGTTGCTGCTGCAGGAGCAAGACCCGCTCTCTGACGGACCTCGTTCAACGCCTGGTCAGCAGAATATCCTGACTTGGAATCGATTGAAGCACCCTGTGCAAGAGCCTCAGCATAGATGAGGAGTACATCAGCGTAGCGGAGAAGACGCATGTTGTGGTCGAAACCGTATCCGTTGTATGACCATGTATTGTAAATCGCTGGTGTGTATACCTTTCCGTTGTAATATGGGTTAGGGCAAGTCTCCTTGATGAGGTCGCCTTCAGCTGTAGTTGCACCACGTGGAAGAAGGGTCACAGCCTTACGGATATCGTCACCTCTTTCTGTGAGGAAGTCTACAAGCTTCTGGCTTGGTACCTTGAAGCCCCAGCCCTGAAGGTTGGAAGGAGTGTTGTTACGAGGACCCTGGATGAATGCATAGAAGCAGATAGGGGCATTTCCCTTGCTCTGGCCAAGGTCATCACTTCCGATTTCCATAAGTGACTCAGGGCCATATTCACCCTCTACAGAGAACACCTGCTTGAAGTCAGGAACTAGGCTGAACTTACCGGAAGCGATCACTGCATCTGCCTGAGCTGCAGCTTCCTTCCAGTCCTTTGCATAAAGGGCAACCTTAGCCTTGAGTGCCATTGCAGTATACTTTGTATAACGTCCCTGCTCCATGTACGACTCAGGACATACTGAAATTGCCTCGTCAAGGTCCTCATAGATGAACCTATACATTTCCTCAGCTGATGATGCAGGAAGATTTCCAAGCTCCTGAGATGTCATTGTCCTGTCAATCTTTGGAACAGCACCGAAGAGACGTACAAGATTGAAGTATGCATAAGCACGGATGATCTTGGCCTCGCCTCTGCACTGATCCACCGTCTTGAGGGCATCTTCAGATGAAACTGCCTCCTGGAACTTGTCCATTGACTCTATTGCATAGTTTGCAGAAGAAACGATATTGTAGAAGTATACCCACATGTTGTTGATGTGGTTGTTGGTCGGAGTGAAAGTAAACTCATCAAGTTCCTTGACTGTCACGCCGTCTGTAACATCACTACCCTTGTCTGCATCATCAGAAGCGACTTCGAGGACAGCAACATAGCTCTGAGCCTCACCCTCACCGAGCCTCATTGAAGCATAGGCGGCACTTACCGGCTGAAAGATGTTCTCTACCTTGCTGTAATCCATACCTGAGGTAGGCATCGTCGCCTCAGTACGGATATTGAGAAAATCCGCACAGGAAGTGAACATCAGGGCGCATATTGCAAATATTGCGATTATATACTTTTTCATTTTGATTAGAAGTTAAGATTGACACCTAATGTATAGATAGACTGCATAGGATAGACAGAAGAGCCGTCGATACCTGTTGAAATAGGAGAACCTCCGATTTCAGTGGTAAATCCGTTATATCCGAAGATCGACAAAGGACGCTGAGCACTGAGATATGCCCTGATGCTGCCCTTTCCGAATACTTCGCGGAAGGTATAACCGATCTGAATGTTCTGTATACGCAGCATAGAGCCGTCCTCAAGGAAGAACTCGTTACATGTCAGTGTAGAGCCACTCTGAAGAGCCTTTGGAGACGGGTAAATCGCATTGGTTCTGTCTGGTGTCCAGCAGTTTTCATAGTAGTCAAGGTCGTAGTTGGCATCAGCGAACACGTTCTTGTTCATTCTCTTTGAGTTGAGAATCTTGTTACCTATATTGGCACTTACAACCATCGAGAAGTCGAGATTCTTCCATTCGAATCCTGCTGTGAAACCGCACATAAGCCATGGCCATGGAGATCCGAGATAAGTCTTGTCATCCTCTGTGATGCTTCCGTTACCATCTTCATCATGGTACTTCAACGCACCCGCTTCCTTACCCTGCTGTGCAACTTCGCTCATGATCGCCTCCTTCTCAGAAGCGAATACTCCGTCAACCTTATATCCCCAGAATGCACCGATAGGAAGTCCTACCTTTGTCCTGGTTGCATAATCTCCGGCAACGCTCGCACCTGGTATGAAGTCTCTGTCCTTCAGCTCAAGAACCTGGTTCTTGTTGAATGTAGCATTGAAGCCGAGGTTATAGTTGAAGTCACCTACGCTGTCTGCCCACTTAAGTGAGAGCTCTACTCCGGCATTGAGAACCTTACCGTTGTTTGCAAGAAGAGTAGCGACACCACCACCTGTTGCAACAGGAGCATGGAAGACTACATTGTCTGTGATACGGCTGTAGACATCGAGTTCTCCGGAAAGTCTGTTAGAAAGGAATGCAAAGTCAGCACCGATGTTGTACTCTGTTACGACCTCCCATCTGAGGAAATTCTGATATACGGTCTGTGCACCTACTCCGTCAACTACAGTTCCACCGAATACACCGGAAGCACCTACTCCTGACGTACCTACGATGCTTGTTGAGTTGGCTGGTACGTTGTCATTACCGAGCATACCCCAGCTGGCACGGATCTTCAGGAAGTCGAATACATTCTGATCCTGCATGAAGTCCTCGTCAGACATGTTCCAGGCGAGACCGACAGATGGGAAGATTCCCCATTTCTCCTGATACTTAGAGCTACCGTCTGCACGGAGAGTTACAGTTGCAAGATATTTGCCCTTGTAGTTATATGTACCGCGGGTGAAGAATGAAAGACCGTTGTAACGGCTTGCTCCGTCACTTGCTGTCTGGTTCTTGTAAGAACCGTTCACGAGATACTTGGACTGCTCGTCATAACCCGGAACACTGTTGGCTGTTCCTGTAAGAGATGCATTGTACTGCATTCTTGTAGACTGACCGATCATCGCAGAGAATGAGTGAGGTCCTACAGAATCTGTATAAGTGAGGGTGTTGTCGAGGATATGATACTGTCCGTATCCGTATGTCTTTGAAAGAGAAGACGTTGTTGATCCCTGTGATCCGCCCACATAGTTCTCCGGTGCATAGTTTCTTGCATCATAGAAGTAGAAATCAAGGTTGTAGGAGGTCTTGAACTTGAGTTTCTCAGGGATGATGGTTGCTTCAGCATAAGCTGAGAAGACAGTCTTGAAACCCTTTTCCTTGCTGTCATGATAGTATGCTGAAGCTGCAGGGTTTCCGTATGCATTTGCATATCCGTATCTCTGCGGAGAATCAAATGGCTCCGGATATGCATCGGTATTTGCTTCATTATAAACTCCATAAACTGGAGGATTCACGAATGCCTGATAGTAGACACCTGAATTGGCATTCTTCTTATCGTGAGTGGAAATCACTGTATTGAAGCCGACCTTAAGCCAGTTGGTCATGTTCTGATCCAATCTTGCACGGAAGTTAAGACGGTCGTAATCATTGGTACAGTAGTTCATGATACCGTCCTGGTAGAAGTAGCTGAGTCCGACAGAGTAATTGGACTTCTCTGTTCCGCCCGAGAGGTCTACCGAATGAGAGTGAGTCAAAGCCGGCTTGACGAGTTCCGCATACCAGTCTGTGTCTGCCGTGAAATCTGACGGATTCTTAGGAACGAAGCCTGTTGTACCTTCGAATGCCATATTGTAAAGTTCACAATACTGCTGTGTGTTTGCAAGCTTCATGATGTTGGTCGGAACCTGTACACCTGCGTATCCGTCATATGTTACACGTGTATGACCTGCCTGACCTTTCTTTGTAGTCACGATGATGACACCGTTCGCAGCACGTACACCATAGATTGCAGATGCCGAAGCGTCCTTGAGGACTGTAAGTGACTCGATATCGCTGCTGGCAAGGAAGTCGATGTTGTCCATGAATGCACCGTCCACAACATAAAGAGGGTTTGCATAGTCTCCGATGGAACCCACACCACGGATCTTGACTGTAGGACCAGCACCTGGAGCACCGCTCTGAGTGATCTGCACACCGCTGACCATACCTGAAAGGGCGGACATCGGGTTGGCAGTAGCCTGCTTTGCAAGAGCGTCACCCTTTACATTGACGATAGGAGCTGTGAGGTCTTTAGATTTCTGAGTACCGTAACCCACAACCACAACTTCCTCCATCATGAGGGCGTCAGTTGCAAGGCTGAAGTTGATCTGTGCCCTGCCGGCAACTGCTGCCTCTGAATCGAGGAAACCCATGAATGAAGCAACGAGCGTAGCGTCTGAAGGAACGCTGATGGTGTAAGCACCATCCAGATCCGTCATAGCTCCGTTCGTAGTTCCTTTCTGCATGACGAATGCACCAGAAAGAGGCTCTCCAAGATCATCTGTAACCACACCGGATACAGTCATGTTCTGTGCCGAAAGCGACAGAGCCATGAAGGAGAGTGTCATTAGAATAAACAATCGTTTCATATTGATAATTACTGGTTATAGTTATAGCTATTCTGTAAATCCAAGTTTTCTGAGTCCTGCCTGAATTTCAGGACAGGTCATGAATATGTCCCAGATCATTCCAGAACGGTAATTTTCTATCATGACCACCTGCGGGCCCTGGTCGATTGCAAGATAACTTTTGACAACCTGCTGTCCCTCGACCATAGACGGGTTATACGAATCATAGAACCCGTATTTTCCGAAGACCTTCTCTCCCAGGTCGTAGTAAAGATGCCTTATCATGCCGAGAGACTCTTCAGGAGTGTAGACGATGGAGCTGATTGCAGCCGTTGGTGAAACCGTTCCGTTCTCTGCTTCTGTTCCCGGATGATGGGAGGTATAACCTACAAGAGGATCGTCAGAAGAAGTGAAGCCCCAGAGGTCGGCACCAAATTCATTGTGCCCCTTAGGGTTGTCGATAGCATAATTATAATGAATCAGAGTATGGGCTCTGTTTCGGTCGAACAGATTGCTGCCATGCACCTCGACTGCTTTAGGATCAAGTCCAAGATAAGAGTAGTGAGTGAAGAAAAGAGGTCCTCCAAGCTCCATACCCAGATCGAGCTTTATACCATAATATTCCTTACCATTATAATAGTAGGTCGATTTCGGATAACATGCATAATAGACATCCGGAGAGAAAGGATGTGTCGGAGAAGAGACGCCAAGGACATAGGCTATGAATGTCTCATCGAAGCCTTTGATCCTATGGTTCATCTTCCAGCCGTGATTCTTTGACCAATGCCAATAGAGCGAGTCTGTTCCGCGTGTGTACCAATCCCACTCTACTCCCTTCCAAAGCTTGTCGCAGCGATGGGACAAATCTTTTTCCTTCGCATCTGCAGAATCGGCAAGCCACTGTCTCACAGCAAGAAGTCCCTCGACTAGGAAGGCTGTCTCGACGATATCTCCACCATCATCATACTTACTGAAACTGAATGTCTTACCTGTGTCACCATCGTACCAGTGAGCCCATGCTCCATGGAATTTCTCACAATTCTCCAGGAAAGTCACAGTCTTTTCAATAATCTTGACCGAACGTTCTTTCGGAATAAATCCTCTCTCTGCACCCACGATGAGGGACATAAGACCAAAGCCGGTACCACCGGTCGTGACAATGTCGCCGTTTCTGTCATTGCTTCTCTCACGGGCAAGACCGGTATGTGGATGTGCGAAATCTGTAAAATATCTGAGAGTATACTCCTGTACCATGTCCAGGAGTGCGGAATCAGTTGCAGCTGGTACGGATGTGGTAACCTCGAACTTCGCGGCACTGTCGACTGGAAATCCTTTCGGACAGATCCTGTAAGTATAGTCTCTCGGTGTTTCGGCCTTTCCGATTGAAAAATCCATATACTCGTTAGAGGAAGATTCTGCAATCATGTCGAAACGTCCGGTCTCGTCGGCTCTATAAAGTTCGTAAGTACCTCCGACGTTATCATTCCATTTCAGATGGACATGTGCTGGGTAGCCGGATGCGGACATCGGATATGGAATCCTGACATTGCCGTTCTGTTTATCAGAGCCATTGCCGGCACATGAAATCACGGCCAGACTGATTGCAAGAAGAATCGCTGTTTTTTTCATTTTATTTGCTGAATTTTAACTGCCAGTGCAACACTGGCGAAAGTCAAAGTTAAACATTTTTCTACAATATTCCAACGGAGTCAGATAACCGAGCGATTTGCGGGGTCTGTTATTAAGTTTCCATTCGACCTCTGCTATGAACTCG
>JAGAKH010000026.1 GCA_017625725.1 Bacteroidales bacterium
AGGTACGTAAGGAGCCTCTCCGCGTTATCCTTAACGGTCTCGGTAAGGATGCAGCTCAGATCATCGCTCGTATCAATGGTTTCACATATGTACAGACTGAGTTCGACTACTTTACTGGTGAGCTTAAGGAAGTACGCCGCATCGCTTACAGCGACGGTCCACGTGCAAAGGTTAACTGCTACGGTGCAGACGATGTTCGCGAGGGTGTAGCAATCATGTGGCATGAGGGTGTTGACGTATCGATCACAGGTAACTCAACCAACCCTACACGTTTCCAGCATCCTACAGCAGGTACATACAAGAAGGAGCGCGTGCTTGCAGGCAAGCCATACTTCTCAGTAGCATCAGGTGGTGGTACAGGCCGTACTCTTCATCCAGATAACATGGCAGCTGGTCCAGCTTCATACGGTATGACCGACACTATGGGCCGTATGCACTCTGACGCACAGTTCGCAGGATCATCATCAGTTCCAGCACACGTTGAGATGATGGGATTCCTCGGCATCGGTAACAACCCTATGGTAGGTTGTACAGTAGCTTGCGCTGTTGACGTTGCTACTGCGCTCAACAAGTAATCTGGTAAATGTCATTCCGAGCGTAGCCGAGGAATCTCATTGCCAAATATTTACGGAGACATCCTTTCAAGGGTGTCTCTTTTTTGTTTACCTTTCCAGCTTGCGCAGTTGGTCTGCATCTTATAGGAAAATTAAAAAAAAGAATTTACCTTTGCTTGAACTCTAAAATGTTTAACTATGAAAAGAATTTTACTTATTGCAGCTATGTTGTTTGCATCGGCTCTTTATGCTTCTGCTGAATATAGCAGATATTATGTCACCGAAACTGTCACAGGTCGTGATGGTATGTATTGCATTCGTATAGACTGGGATGAAAAACTTTACGAATTGGAGGGTGATGGTAATGAAGGCGAAATCAGGAATTTGAAAGAGGATGGTAATAAGCGTGCTTTTGATGTTTATTTCGATGAGGGATATGGTACCAAGAAGAAGGTGTTGTCAGTCGTCTTTATAACAGAGGACAAGGATACATTCACGATTACAACGATAACTCCTTCAAATGAAAAATCTGTGTATAAATGCTCCTCGAAAGATCCTTATGGACAGGACGATTCGGGATCATCTTCTATAGAGGGAAAGATTGCTGAAAAAGCAAATGCACTTAAGAATGCTATCGGAAAAGGTATCAACAAGGGTATCGATGCAATGAAGCAGAAAAAGGAAGCAAAGAAAGAAGCTAAGGAAAACAGTAACAAGTAATAGATTATGGAGACATCCTTTCGAGGATGTCTCTTTTTTGTTGGTATCTTCCCGTCCAGAAAAACAGCCTTTTTTTTGGATGCTGACATTAAAAACAGCTTCTCATCCAGAAAAACACCCCTTATCTTGGACGTCGACCTTGAAAATACTTTCCCGTCCATAAAAACAGCCATTTTTATGGACGGCAGCATCAAAAACTGCTTGCCATCCACGAAATTGCCCATTTTTATGGACAGAATGTCATTGACGATGGATAGCAAGTGGTCACATAAAATTGTCCACCCAGTCAATAGATCTGTTCCGCTTGTTGCATGCGAACAGGCTGTATTCCTTGGAAAAGTCCTGGAATACAGCCTGTTTTGTGGAGATGGGCGGACTCGAACCGCCGTCCAAACACCGCACCAGGCGGCTTTCTACACGCTTAGTCTTTCTTTGATTTTCGACTGCAGGCTGCCGGAAGACGGGCTACCTGAAGCTTATCCTTAAAGTCTTGGCGGAGTTTAAAGGAATCGCTCCGAGCATCCTGTTTGAATGATACCCCGTGAGTCAGACAGAACAGGAATAAAGCCTGACGGGATACTCGTCGGTGCCGCAGCCTTGGCGGCACGGATTAAGGTAGTGTGCTTAGCAGACTACGCAGCGAGTGCATAAGAGTTGTTGCCAACTAATTGTTCGAAAGCTGAGATTTACGGGCAAACTTCCCACGCCCGACGTGCTTACCGTCCAATGTCTGATGCTGTCAAAACCAAAACATCCCCATTGATTCGATGCTGCAAATATAGTGAATTTCAAATTATAGGCAAATCCCATGCGTTGTTAACTTAATGAATCGTATTGTCGAGGTAATTGTAATAAAAAGTTGCTCTTATTGAAAAACTTTGTTACTTTTACCCGAATTATACTTTAAATGTGTAATCATGCAGAAAGTCAGAATTGATGTCCAGTCTGAAATAGGGACGCTTGACGCCGTCCTTTTGCATCGTCCGGGTGCCGAGGTGGAGAATATGACTCCGAATAATGTCCAGAGAGCCTTATATAGCGATATATTGAATCTCTCTATTGCACAAGAGGAGTATTCTCAGTTATCTGGCGTACTGTCTTCCGTGTCTAAAGTGTTTGAGGTAACTGACCTTCTTTCGAAGGTCTTGGATCAATGGAAGCCAAGGGCAGATCTGATACAGAGAATCTGTCTTGCCGAAGATGCTGAATCATACGTAGACATGCTCATGGCAATGAACTCTTCTGATTTGGCAAGAGTACTTGTTGAGGGCCTTCCAGCCAGAGTCGACACCTTGACATCCTTCCTTAGAAATGAATATTACGCCCTTTATCCCTTATATAACTTCTATTTCACCAGAGATGCGGCCGTTACCTTAGGTAACAGTGCTTTGATCTGCAAGATGGCAAACAAGGTGCGTATGCGTGAGTCGCTGATCATGAATGCGATTTATCGCTATAGCGGTGAGTTCGAGTGCGATGTCATTGATGTAAATGCATTACAGCTGCAATCTTCTCCTGTGATAATGGAAGGGGGAGACATAATCATAGCCAGGGAAGATATTCTTATAATAGGTAATGGTGTAAGGACGACTTCGCAGGGTATTGATTTCATAATTGACCGTCTGCGTGGAAATTTTCCGAAAGGCCATTATACTGTTCTGGTGCAGCAGTTGCCTTCCGAACCGGAATCCTTTATTCATCTCGATATGGTCTTCACCTTGCTGGACCGTGACAAGTGCATGATTTTCGAACCTCTGATCTCTCAATCCAATCAATATCAGACCGTGCAGATAACCTTTGATGACGGTCAGGTAACAGGCATAAGGGCAGTTTCAGGCCTCCTTCCAGCGTTGAAAAGTCTCGGTATGGATCTGAAGCCGGTAGTCTGCGGAGGAAAAGACGATTGGGATCAGGAGAGGGAACAGTGGCATAGCGGTGCAAACAGTTTTGCTTTTGCTCCGGGCAAGATTCTGACTTATGCTAGGAATATACATACTCTAGAGGATCTGGACAGGAACGGTTTTGAAATAGTGACAGCCTCTGATGTAATCTCCGGCAAGGCCATGTCTGCAATCACCGGCAATAATCCTTGTGCCGTTACCATCGCCGGATCGGAACTTCCAAGAGGAGGCGGAGGACCAAGGTGCATGACTATGCCGCTTTCAAGAAGAAAAGTTGAATGGTAAAACAATTTATATAATATGGAAAGAACATTAGTTATTCTTAAACCCGGCTGTCTTCAGCGAGGATTGGTCGGAGAGGTGATTTCAAGATTTGAAAAAAGGGGACTCAAACTTGTTGCAATGAAGATGGTTCAGCTTGATGATGAGATTCTTAATGTGCATTATGCTCATCTCAAGGAGAAACCTTTCTTCCCATGGCTTAAGGATGGTATGAAGGCGGCTCCTGTTATCCTTTGCTGCTGGGAAGGATACGCCGCAGTTCAGGTTGTAAGGGATATGGCCGGAGCAACCAGAGCAAGCAAGGCTGTTCCTGGAACAATCCGTGGCGACTACAGTGTGAGTGCACAGGAAAATATCGTCCATACATCCGATTCTCTTGAGAATGCCAAGATCGAGCTTGACCGCTTCTTTGTAGAGTCGGATTACTGCGATTATCCTTCTCCTCTGAATCAGTACAAATATGCTCCTGACGAGATGTAAATGTTTCTTAATATCTTTTATGAAGGCTGCTGGACCATGGTTCCGGCAGCCTTCGTAATTTTGTGTTGTTAAAATTTTTCAAAAACTATTGGTTTAAAGAAAAAAGAATTTAACTTTGCTAAATATATGCATTTGTAAATATTACTAACCAAAATCATATTTATTAACACTAACCCCATCTGATATGAGGAAATCACATTTAATCTCTATGTGCCTGACCTCTTTGTTCGGACTTGGTATTCTATTTAATGGGGGGGGGTATTTATGTAAATGCCTCTGAAGTTATTTCCAGCCAGAATGAGAAGGTTATTACGGGTGTGGTCAAGGATGCAAACGGAGAACCGGTAATCGGTGCCTCAGTCATCCAGGACAAGACATCAAACGGTGTAATCACTGACGTTGATGGATCTTTCTCTTTAACTGTACCGGAAGGTGCGGAGCTTGTTGTTGCATGCCTGGGCTATCAGGATGTAGTCATCAAGGTAGGAAAGCAGACTCACTATCCTATCGTTATGGAGGATTCTGCTGAATTTCTTGAAGAAGTAGTGGTTGTCGGTATGAACAACCGTCAGACAAGAAGGTCCATTACCGGTGCCGTTTCAACAATTCAGACAAAGGAACTTGTTCAGAGTCCGGTTGCAAACATCTCCAATGCCCTTGCCGGCAAGCTTCCGGGACTTATCACAGTCCAGTCTTCTGGTGAGCCAGGAGCCGATGCTTCTGCACTTTACATCCGTGGTCTCGGTACATACGGATCCAGTGCACCGCTCGTCGTAATCGACGGTCTTCCACGTAACAAGGCTGACTTTGATATGCTCGATCCTAATGAAATCGAGTCAATCACAATCCTGAAGGATGCTTCTTCATCATCTCTTTACGGTATCCAGGGTGCCAATGGTGTCGTTGTCGTAAGTACAAGACGAGGTGGCGGAAATGCGAAACCGAAGATTTCCTTCACAGTCCAGCAGGCAATGCAGCAGCCTATCCGTCTTCCTGAGACAATGAGCTCTTATCAGCAGGCATTGTATCAGAGAGCTACCGACTACAATGACGGTCAGCCTCTCCGTTATACAGAAGAAGTCCTCGAAATCATCAGGAGCGGTTCAGACCCTTACCAGTATCCTAATACAAACTGGTTCGACGTTGTCCTTAAGGATCATTCATGGCAGCAGCAGTATAACATCAATATTTCCGGAACTGCAGGTAAGGACCATAGGGTGAATTACTTCATCTCCGGCAGTTATATCAATCAGGGAACACTCCTTAACCATGAGGATGTATTCTCGAAGAATTACGGTGTAAATTCAAAATACGACCGTTACAACTTCCGTTCGAACCTGGACGTCCAGGCAACCAAGAGACTCAACATCAGAATCGACCTTGCCGGCCGTCTTGAGACAAGAGTCGGACCAAGCGAAAGCTTCCCTTATGTCTTCCAGGTCATCACAAGCCGTAAGCCAGGTTCTCAGGCAATCTACAACCCTGACGGAACCCTTGCAGCAGGTAGTGCCCTTGAAATCCCTTATCAGAACAACCCTTACGGTGTCATCACGCAGAGCGGTTATTACAAGAACGAGTCTCAGGTGATGTATGGTACTATTTCTGCAAAATATGACCTTGACTTCATCACTGAAGGACTTACAGTCCAGGGCTACTTCAGCTTCGAGAATACAAGTAACCTGAACCGTATATGGAGACAGTCATTCGAACAGTTCTGGTATCGTGGTCCGGATACTGATGGCAATCCAATATATCAGGACTATACTACCAAAGGACGTCTTGCTGCATCAACAGGATCATATGTAGAGCGTTATACCTATTTTGACGTACGTCTCAACTATGACAAGACTTTCGGCAAGCATCAGGTGAATGCACAGCTTCTCGGAAACAGAACCCTGAAGAACCTCCAGTATTCGGAGTATATGTATGCATATCAGGGAATCAGTGCCAGAGCAGCATATAACTATGCTCAGAGGTACTTCCTTGAACTCAACCTCGGTTATAACGGTTCTGAGAACTTCCCTCCTGGCAGACGTTATGGATTATTCCCATCATTCTCAGCAGGTTGGGTACTCAGTGACGAGCCTTGGCTCAACTCACCTGACTGGCTCAAGATTCTTAAGATCCGTGGTTCATACGGTACGGTAGGTAATGACCAGATCGGTGGTGACCGCTTCCTCTTTATCACTGAGTTCGGCCCAGGTGGAACTCATGCCCATCCAGGAGCGGCAACTATCTATCCGAGCGGATATTATTTCGGTACGACAAACGGCGGAACCCTTCCTGCAGGTGGACATAACGAAATCCGTGTAGGTAATGAGTACGTGACATGGGAAAAGGCCAAGAAGGCAAATATAGGTTTCGACCTTTCGCTCTTCCATAATAATGCAGTCAACCTTACATTTGACTACTTCTATGAAAGACGTGACAATATTCTTACAGCAGCTGGTAGTGTTCCTGATTATGTGGGTATAGACAATGTTGCTCCACGTAACTCCGGTAAGGTCTTGAACCAAGGTCTTGAGGCCGAGCTCAGAATCCACAAGCAGATCAGCCGTGACTTCTCATTCTTCACAAACCTTCAGGTGACTTATGCAAAGAACAAGGTTCTCGAGAACGACCAGCCTACTCCTAAGTTCGCATATCAGGACCTCAGAGGTTATGAAATCGGTTACTCTCTCGGCTACAAGTCCCTCGGTTATTTCCGTGATCAGGAGGAAATCGATAACAGCCCTAAGCAGAACCTCGGTCTTGCTCCTATCCCTGGTGACGTCAAGTATCAGGATACGAATGAAGACGGTATAGTAGACTCTGATGACCGTGTTCCTATCAAGTGCTTCTCTGTACCTACATTCACCGGTGGCCTTTCACTCGGTATCAACTGGAAGGGATTCGACTTCAGCATGATGTTCAGCGGTGCTACAGGCGGTAGTGCACGTCTCTGGGCATACGACAGCAGTATCATCAACCTACAGAGGTGGACAGAAACCAACAAGGATGCCCTTCTTCCGATCGCACATACTTCAGCGAACAATGACGTGATAAGTGACTGGAACCTGATGTCCACTGATTATCTGAAGCTCAGAAATGTCGAGATCGGTTATACCATCCCTTCTCATCTTCTCCAGAGGATCAAGATCAGCAGTGCACGCGTCTATATTAACGGACAGAACCTTGCTGTCTGGGATAAGATGTGGCTCAAGGACCGTGACCCTGAATCAGCAGGATCAGGTACTCTCCCATATCCGCTTCAGAGGATATTCAACATCGGACTTCGTTTTGATCTGTAATCATTAATTTTCAAGAAGATATGAAACGTAATCTATATATTTTAATTACTTCCGTAGTTCTTGCCGGTGCTGTTTCCTGTGAAGACTTCCTTGACAGGGCTCCCGGTGACAACATGACAAAGGAAGAACTTTTCTCGAACATCGAGACTGCAGAGCAGTATCTTGATAATGCATACTGTTTCCTTCCGGATTTCCAGACCAATACAGAAGATCTGACCGGAAGATACAAGCTTGGTGATGCTACTGATGAAGGTGGTTTCCAGCAGGCGTCCGGATATGCATTCAGCCCATTTGATATCAACATCGGTAGCTGGAACCCAACCCAGATGCCTATGCTCCGTAACTGGAAAGATTATTATGGATGTATCAGACGTTGCAATAATTTCATTGAGAACTATAACCTTATCCCTGAAGACCTCAGTACCGGTGGTGCCAGCAACAGAAGAGAAAGGCTCCTTGGTGAGGCTTATGGTCTGAGAGGTTATTTCTACTTCCTTCTCTTCAAACAGTGGGGTGGCGTTCCTATCATCACATCTGTCCTTGATCCAGGTAATGTCGAGTCACTCAAAGGTATCAAACGAGCTACTGCTGAGGAAACTCTTCAGCAGGTTCTCAATGATATGGATGAGGCAATGAAGTATCTTCCTGTAAAACATGACGATGCTAACTATGGCCGCTTTACTTCTTTGGTCGCTACAGTTGTCAAGTCTCAGGTAAAGCTCTACTGGGCAAGTAAATACTGGAACAGAGACAATGATCAGACCAGGTGGGAGGATGCCAAGGAAGCTTGCCGCGAGGCCCTCAATATGGCAGAGAAGAACGGTCATCTCCTTGCACTGAAATATTCTGATCTTTTCAATAAGGCAGGTATTCAGGCAGAGAACATCTGGACCAAGAATTCAGAGCATATGGAGTGCTATTGGTGGGATTTCTACGCAATGCCTCTCGGATACGGTGCGTTCAATGTAGATGGCCCTATTCAAGAACTTATTGATGATTTTGAAATGAAGGCGACAGGTAAGGTCCCTGTACTTGGATATACAACAGATAACAAGCAGATCATTGACGAGACTTCCGGATATGATCCGAAGAATCCATGGGACGGACGTGACGACCGTTTCTACTGCTGTATCCTTTATCATGGTGCCCAGCTTCAGGGCAGGGCCATCGATATTTCCGAAAATGGAACGGACAACATCAACATCGGTTCAATCATCAGAACAAATTACTTTACTAATAAGTATCTTGACCAGAATCATAACCTTGTCACAAATGCAAGCTGGACATACAGAAGGTTTGCAATCATGCGTACTGCTGAGCTTTATCTCAACTATGCAGAGGCAGCAAACGAGGTAGACGGTCCATCAAGCGTTGTTTATGAACTTGTGAACACAATCCGTCGTCGTGCCGGTCAGCCTGAACTACCTTCAGGTCTCAGTCAGGACCAAATGCGCGACAAGATACGTCAGGAGAGAAGAATCGAGCTCTGCTTCGAGAACCATCGTTTCTGGGATGTACGTCGCTGGATGATCGCAGAAGAGGTTGATAACGGACCAGTACACAGAGTTACTGTGGATGCTGCCGGAAATATTACATATCCTGTATTCCAGAACCGTGTATTCAATCCTGACAGACATTATCTCTTCCCTATACCTCAGCTTGAAATCGACAAGAACAATGCTCTTGAGCAGAATCCAGGCTGGAACTAGAATCTTAATACATTAATTATAACCTATTAAAACCAATTTTTATGAAAAAGGTACTTTTTACCCTTACATCACTTATGATTGCTTTTGCATCATGTGAAAAAGCTCCTGAGGATAATCCACAGAATCCTGCAGGTGGTGCTGAACCTACAGTGTCTATTTCTGCTGACCAGACTTTTGCAGAAGATAACACAGCAAAGCTTACATTGACTCTTTCTGCTGCAGCTGAGGCTGATGTAAAGGTTACTCTTGCAAAGGGTGACGTTGAGTCAGGCAAGACTGCTCTTACAGCTGACTTTGACAAGAACATCACCATCAAGGCCGGTGAGACCAAGGTGGTTGTGGATGTAGAGGCCGATACTTTCGGACTTGAGGCAGGTGAATATCAGGCAGCAATCAAGATCGCTTCCGCTGAAGGAGCAAAGGTTGCTGACAATGCTGTTGCTTACATCAACTACAGCTATGAATTCAAGCCAGATGTGAATCTCTATGCTGACGAGCAGGTAAGTGGTGATAGGACTGCAAAGATCAGAGTAGCTCTTGTAAAGGCGACTACAAAGGATGTTAAGGTTACTTTGGCTGATGTCGAGCTTTCAGGACTCACTGTATCTTATGAAAAGAGTGTAACTATTCCTGCAGGCCAGACTGAAGCTGAAATCACAATGACAGTTGATGTTCCTGCTTCTCTCGCTCCAGGCATTTATCCTATCAAGGTTAAGATTGATGCTGTTGAGAACGCTGTTAAGGGTAATGTCAGTGAGGCTACAATCAACCTTTCATATCCATTCGGTGTAAACATCTCAATTGATGGAGTATTTGATGATTGGAATGATAAGAACGTAGTTACTTGGACACTTCCTGACGGTCAGGTTCTTTATGATGACATCAAGGAACTCAAACTTGCTGCAAATGAAAAGTATGTTTATATGTACGCTAAGTTCTTCGATGCAGGTTATTCGTTCAATATGCCAGTAAATATTTACATCGATGCTGACGGAAATCCAGCTACCGGCGGTATGACTCCTGCAACAGACAATAACACGGCATACCCTCCTTATGCAGCGGATAATCAGGGTCTTGAGTGGTATCTTGAGATGTCTTTCCATGATGGTGACAAGTATAATGACATGTATTCATGGGGAACTATCTATCAGTATAATCCTGATTCAGCTCCTGGTCTGTCTGTATTTGGTAATCTGATAGCTTTGTCAGTAGGCACATATGATGGTTCACAGATTTCATGCGTGGGATCTATCGGTGATGACAACATTGCACAGGTTGAGATCCAGTTCAACAGATCATTCTTCAACATCAAGGGTCAGAAGGCCAGATTCTCACTCAAGATCATGGATGGTATGAATAACTGGAATTGTATCGGTATTCTTCCACAGGGTACTGCTTCAAATCTTGAGGATCCAACCACTCGTGAGCAGGTTGATATGGCTACAATCAATCTTCCTACTTTTGTTGAATAATGCCTATGAAATTCAGGATACTTGGAATTTTATCGCTCATCGCAGCCTTATCAGTCTCATGCAAGACTGATAAGGCCGATGAGCCTTTCTTTGAAACCCGTGGTGTCGTTCTAGCTTGGCTCGACCTTCAGAATCCTGAAGTAATCGACTGGGTACAGAAGATGCATGATAACGGTATAAACACCGTGAGCGTATTCGGACATGACTATGGCAGTACGGAGTACGCTGAACTCAGACAGAACCTTATCGATGAGGGGTTTGCTTTTGAATACGAGGAACATGCAATGTCATGGCTGCTCCCACGTTCACTTTTCAATGAACATCCTGAATATTTCCGCATGGATGCGAACGGTAACCGTGTACCTGACGGAAACGGATGTCCATCATGTGAGGAAGGTCTTCAGGTGATCATGAGCAATGTCCCAGCTTTTGCCGAGAAGCACAAACCAAGCAATCATAAGTACTATACATGGTTGTGGGATGGCGGTGACATCTGCCATTGTGAGAAGTGTAAGGATTATAATGTCGCAGATCAGGGACTTATCTTCGAGAACCATATCATCAAGGCTCTCAAGGCAATCGATCCTGAGGCTCAGCTTGCCCACCTTGCATACCACAACTCGACACCTGCTCCATCGAAGGTAAAGCCAGAAGAAGGTATATTCCTTGAGTTTGCTCCTTTCTTCCGTCGTTGGGACAAGCCTCTTTCTGATAAGGAAGCAATCCGTGACGGTCAGTTCTGGAACCATGGCGACTATCTTCAGATGCTTGAGGATAATCTTAAAGTCTTTCCTGTAGAGACAGCTCAGATTCTTGAGTATTGGCTTGACCTCTCTCTCCAGAGCGGCTGGAAGATGCCTCAGAAGAAGATGAGATTCTATGAAGATGTTTATCTTGATGACCTCAAGACATATGCCAGCTATGGAATCAAGCATATCACAACATACGCTTGCTGGGCTGATGCCAATTATGTGAAGATGTATGGTGATGTGTCATTCATTGACAAGTATGGTCAGGGTCTCTTGAATTACAGACACAACGAGTAAAGATGAATAGAAATTGCCTAATGATTCTTCCATTCATATCTGTTTTACTTTTTTCCCTTGTCTCTTGTACTCAGCCGGATATGACTACTGATGCGACCGAGGGTTGGGAGGATATGTTCAAACCGGAAGAACCAGAAGAACCGGAAGAACCAGATACTCCGGGTACTCCGGATGACCCGGTAGATGACACGAAGGATGTATATGCAGATGAAGAGAGTTTCTTCAAGATGCGTGGCCTGGTGATGGGGTGGTCTGATGTAAATGATCCTAAAGTGTTGGACTACATCAAGATTGCCAAGGAAAACGGGCTTAATACATTCAGTATCTATGGAGCAGACAGATCCCATGTCGTCTGGAAGGCATTTGCAAGAGATTGTGCCGATGCTGGAATTTTTCTCGAGTATGAAGAGCACATGATGTCTTTCCTTCTTCCTCGAGCATTGTTCGATACACATCCTGAGTATTTCCGTATGAACCAGCAAGGCGTCAGGGTAAAGGATGCAAACGGTTGTCCTTCATCCGAGGGTGCATTGGCGGAAGTATATAAGAATGCCATCGATATTGGAAAGAGGTATAATCCGACCAACAACAGGTATTATTTCTGGCTTGATGATGGTGGTGACGTATGCTATTGCGATAAATGTAAGGAACTCAATGATGCCGATCAGGCTTTGATCTTCGAAAATGAGGTAATCAAGGCACTCAAGACCATCAATCCTGACGCAATGCTGGCCCATCTCTGCTATGCCAACACAACGGATCCTCCAAAGAAGGTGAAACCACATGAGGATATCTTCCTTGAGTTTGCCCCTTTCTACCGCAGTTGGGATTATCCTTTGGCTGATACATGGGTTACAGGTAATCAGGGAATGACTCATGGAAAGTACCTCAGATCGCTTGAGGACCATCTTAAGGTATTCCCGGCAGAGACTGCTCAGGTGCTTGAATACTGGATGGATGACTCTCTTTTCAGCGGATGGAATCCGAACAAGCTCAAACCTGTTCCTTGGAAATATGAAAGTGTCTTCCTGAAGGATCTGGATACGTATGCCAAGTATGGAATCCGTCATATCACATGTTATTGTGCATATGTCGGTCCGAGCTATGTCAATCTTTTCGGTTTTCCTGATTTCCTTGTGGAATATGCTCAGGCATTAAGAGATTATGAGAAAAAATAGTTTTTCAATACTAGCTGCTGCAGTGTTGATGATAGTGTCAGCTACTGCATGCCGAAACCTAAGCCATGACAACGCCTTCGTAATCGGAGGCGTTTCTGGAATAGATATGCTTCATGCTCCGTGGGACGGACTTGAAGATGATACGAGATTCAGATGCTTTGCTGATGATGAACGTTTCTACTTCTATTATGAGGTTGCTGACAGCACCCTTACTCTGATGGATCCGTATGAAGGAGAACGCACTGTCGACTTTGAGGACAGGGTGGAGATATTCTTCAGCAAGGATTCAGTGATGACCAATTACTATTGTGCAGAGATAGACCCTCTGGGAAGACGTATGGACTATGCAAGTTCATATAAGCATCCGCTTGATTATGAGTGGGACTTCGCGACAATGAGACAGGCCGGACAGCTTACGGATGAAGGTTATGTTGTGGCTGGCAGTGTTTCTATCAGTGAATTGAAGAATTATGGAGTGGATCTTCTTGAAGGATTCTACCTTGGAGTGTTCAGGGCTGATTTCCATGCGGATGGAAGCGTCAATTGGTATTCTGCCGTGAAGACTGATGATGAGACTCCTTATTTCCATAAACCTAATGTGCTTTTCCCTGCACGGATTGGCAAATAATTGTTTATATTTGACATTATGAAAAGAATATTGTTTTTTACGTTAGCAGCGGTTTTATGCATTCCGCTCAACGCTCAGACTGCGATTGTGAAGGATACGGTCTGCACCACTTATGAGTTCTCAGATCCTAATCCGGTGCCGCAGCCTGATAATGTCTATCCTTACCATAAGTTCGAAACCTTTGCTTTTGAGCCTGTCCAGAAGACCTACAAGATGGTCGTGCTTGAAAATGACTGGCTCAGAGTAAAGATTTTCCCTGAAATCGGAGGAAAGATCTGGTCTATCTTCGACAAGACCCAGGGTAAGGAAATGTTTTATGACAATGATGTTGTCAAATTCCGTGAGATTGCACTTCGCGGACCATGGACCAGCGGTGGAATCGAGTTCAATTATGGAGTCATCGGACATGCCCCTTCATGTGCACATCCTGTAGATTACAAGATCGAGACCAAGGAAGACGGTAGTGTCAGCTGCTACATCGGAGTCATGGAACTGCTCAGCCGTACACGCTGGATGGTTGAAATCAATCTTCCAAAGGATGCGGTCTGGGTTCGTACAAGGTCTTTCTGGCATAACTATTCAGGTGATTTCCAGCCTTACTACACATGGGCTAATTCCGGTGTGAAGGTTACAGATGACATGGAACTCATCTATCCGGGTACATATACCATCGGTCATGACGGAATCACCACGCCATATCCTGTAGATGAGCAGGGCAGGGACCTTTCGATCTATGCTCAGCAGAGATTCGGTCTTGACAAGTCCTTCCATCCTGGAGGTACTCACAAAGGCTATTTCGGTGCATATTGGGCAGGAGAGGATTTCGGCGTTCTCCACTATGCTCTTCGCGATGAGAAGGTTGGAAGAAAGTATTTCAGCTGGGCTCAGTCCGAGCAGGGTAACATCTGGGTTGATCTTCTTACAGACAAGAGTCCTCAGTATGTTGAGCTTCAGAGCGGTCGTCTCTTCAATCAGAACCTTCTTGAGAGTATCTATACTCCTTACAAGCAGTTCCTTTTTACACCTTATGGAACGGATGAATGGAACGAGTATTGGATGCCTTTCTCTCAGATCGGAGGAGTTGATGACATGACCCTTCGTGCAGCTGTGAATGTGGACAGAAAGGACGGTATCTTTGAGTTCGGAATCTATCCATATCGTGACCTGAAAGGTACTCTCATAGCTGTTGATGCTTCCGGCAATCCTGTATATAAGAAGGAAGTCGATATGAAGGCTTCTGTCGCGTTTACGGATAAGGTATCGGCTGATGTTCAGAACATCCTTCTTGATGGCTTCAGACTATGGTCTGCGGATCAGCAGAATGTTGACCGTCCTCATAAGATCAATGAAGGTTTCAGCCTCCAGTCAGCTCAGGGTGAGATGATTCATGCCCGTTATCTTGCAGGTATGCGTAAGTATGGTCTTGCTGAGCAGAGGGTCAACAGGGCTCTTGAGCTTGATCCTGTACTTCTTCCGGCTCTGACCATGAAGTCTATGCTCTGCCTCAGGAAGATGGAGTATGAGAATGCATACGAGTATGCGAACAGGGCACTTGCCATTGACGAATATGATCCTGAGGCAAACTATCTCAGCGGTCAGGCAGCAGTGGCTTTAGGCAAGAATTATGATGCCATGGACCGTTTCGAAATTGCGGCCCTCACAAATGAACTCAGAAGTGCAGCCTATACTCAGCTATCACAGCTTCATTTCCGTCTGGGTGACAAGGAACTTGCCAAGGATTATGCTGCTAAGAGCCTTGTTGGCAACAGTTATAATGTCACAGCTTATCAGATTCTCCAGCAGCTTTGCCCTTCAGATGAGAACCTTGCCAAGATTGACCAGCTCGACCCACTCTGCCATTTTGCAGATGCCGAGCGTATGCTTTCAGGCAAGATGACAGCTGAGGAACTTGCTGCTTCCATCAAGGAAGAGATGGTTTGGCAGAATTATCTTGAATTTGCAGCCTTCTATCATAATCTCGGACTTGACTGCAAGGCAGTGAAGATTCTTGATGCTTGCCCTGAGGATAATGCTCTTATAGCACTTTGGAAGGCATATTTCAAGGGTGATAAGGATGCAATCGCATCTGCTGAGGCGAAGTCTATAGAGTTCGTGTTCCCATTCCGTGAGGAGTCTGCAGATGTTCTTTCATGGGCCCTCGAAAATGGAGGCGGATGGAAGACCAGGTATCTTCTTGCAATGCTTTCTGACTTTATCGGCAATAAGGACAAGGCAAGACAGCTTCTTGCAGAGGATGATTCTGATTATGCTCCTTATTATGCTTATAGAGGAATTCTTTCCGCATCGAAAGAGTCTCTCCAGAAGGCATTCGATATGGATCCCCAGCAGTGGCGTTATTGCCAGCAGCTTGCCCTCATGTATTACAGGGAAGGAGATTATGCGAAAGCAGCCGAGCTGTCAGGCAATTTCTATGCGAAGAATAAGGATAATTTCCATATAGGTGACACATATATCAAGTCACTTATCGCTTTGAAGCAGTATAAAAAGGCAGATCAGGTCATTACAAATATCCGTATTCTCCCATTCGAAGGCCAGAGCGGAAGCCACGTCATGTACAGAGACATCAAGCTTCATCTTGCTGCAGATGCGATCGACCGCGGAAATTACAAGGAGGCTGCCAGAAGAGTATCAGAGTCGCGTGAGTGGCCTAAGAATCTCGGCGTCGGCAAGCCTTACGATGATCTCATTGACAACACTCTCGAGGACTGGCTTGATGCAGTCATCTGTCAGCGTCAGGGTAAGGCCGAAAAGGCAGCTGAATATATGCAGAAGGTCGCTCAGAAGGATAAGGACGTCCGTTGGCAGAAGAATTTTGAAGAGGTGATCCGGAAGGTCGGCAAGAAGTACCCTCAGGTATCTTCTTCGATCAGCAATATGGATGCCTCATTCGATAAGAAACTCTTCTAGGGTTAAATGATAAAATCACAAAAGCAAAGGCGTGGCTGGGTTCCAGTCACGCCTTTGTAATTCATGCATATTGCCCTTATCTGTCTATGCTCTGAGTGAAAGTTCTTCCGAAACGGTCGGTCACTCTTACTTCAAGTGATCTTGCAGATTCTGATATCCTTGCCTTGAACATGTTCTCTGTCATTGCCGGATGAACCCAGAGATGTTTCAGTTTTGATGCATCTTTATAACATTCAAGGGCTACAGGGTCATATCCCTTGAATCTTTCCATGTCACAGATCTTCTTACCGTCCTCATAGTACTCGACCTTCCATTCAGGATCATAGTCCCAGACGTTTGCCACAATGAATCCTTTGTTCTGAGGATCATCCGTATATACCTTGAACTGATGGTCAAGTGGCTTTCCGCTTGATTTGTACTGCCATTTCATCTCTGTTCCGTCAAATTCGAACACCTTATATCCTACAGGTGCTCCGTCAATGCATACAGGTCCGCACCACCATGCTCCGCAAAGACCGGTGATATTCTGCTCCATGAGATTCTTGTCGATTATCTGGTTGTTTCCAGTGTGCATGTGTCCGGACAGAATGAGACTCTTGTATGGTTTCAGCATTTCATACAACGCCTTTTTATTGCACAGAACGTCGCTTATCTCACCATATCTGAAGGCATCCCTGTCTTCTTTGCTGAGGGTAGTAGGGATGTGCATCGACACAACGACTGCATGGTCCTTTGGAACATATGACAGGTCTTTGGCCAGCCATTCGAGCTGTCTACCGTCGATGTATCCTATATAGAACCAGTCTCTTCCGACGAAGAAATTATCGTTCAGAACAACATAATGTACCTTGCCGACATTGAAAGAATACCATGCCGGACCGAAGAAATCCTCGTAGTCTTTCATGGATGTCTCATGCGACGCCCCATAATTGGTCATATCATGATTGCCCATTACATTTCTGAAAACGATTCCTGTGTGTGACATGACTTCCCTATACTGTGGGTAAAGGGCGTGATTCCAGCCTACGATGTCTCCGAGGCATATACCGAAGGTGTAATCTCCATCCATACTCCTGACATGCTGTCCGATGTCCTTGGAATGGACGGTAAGTTCAGGAAATTCTTCTGCATCACTTATCTGCGGGTCAGCAATGACTATGATGTTGTGGTTCCTGTCGTTCTTAGGATTCTTCACAACCTTGAAATCGTATGATCTGGTCTTGCTGTCAATCTTCTTGTAATATGAGGTCCCGTCATTTTCTGAAGATGAAATATAGCCTGAAGGAGTGGAGATGAAAACGAATCTGCTGTCGACATCCGTATCCATGCAGAACCTTCCCTTTGAGTCAGTCTTTGTAGTCATAAGGCCATCTGATACTACTACTCCCGCTATAGCCTTGCCTTCTGTATCAGTTACTGTTCCCTTGATCTTTTCAGCCCTGGCTTCTGTGAATGCGAGGACCATTACAAGTGTTACTGTCAATATTCTTTTCATGATTCTTATCTTATCGGTTTCTCTTCCATCTCCCATCCTGTAGCGGTTGAAATGTATGGTATAAGGCAGCTTGCCCATTTTTTCTGTCCCTTGTAGTTGGGATGCCAGCTTGCTCCAAGGTCATTGTCATAGCTGTAGAGCCCTTCGGTAAATCCGATGTACCTTATGTTCTTGAGGCCGCATGTCGTGCATACTGTCCTGAGATAGTCGTAACACATCTGATCTGCAGCAGAGGCAATGCAAAGAATTGGAATATCCTCTCCATAGTTTTTCTTTACCTTATTCAGCAACTCATGATATCTGCTGGTAAACTCTCCGATCGAAGGCTGTCTTGAGCATGAGAAGTCATTGGTCATCAGGTAGATGACAACGACGTCCGGACGATAAGAAACCATTTCTGGAGTCCATTCTATGTTTTCGTCTTCGTCGTATGCATGAGAATAACGGTCTGGCATATTGTATCCTCTTCTATAATCATCGTAATTTCGGGCTATTCCTTGTCCTGAGTGGCTTACAAGAGTGTAGTCTGCATTGAAATAGCGTGAAACGATTGCAGCATAGGTAAGGTTGCAGTTTTCTGTCTCAGCCTTGAAAGGATCGTTCCTGTCATTGCTTTCCGTGCCGTATCCGCAGGTGTAGGAATCACCGATGAACTCGATATGTCTTTCTCTTCTGGCATTTGCCTGAAGCAACTCGCCTTCTGTAATGAATGAATGCAAGGTGACGCGTCCCTGTTCACCTTCAGTTCTCTTCTGTATGATGACCTCATGTTCTCCCTTGCCGAGTCCTTCTGCCAGAACGATTACGGTATCTTTTCTGTTGATGAGGAATCTGCTGTCTTCCTTAGGTTCCATTTCCTTGTCGACCCACACATTGAACCAGCTGTTTCCGCTGTCTGAACATCTTACTGCCAATGAAGGACCGTTGAAACGGATTCTGCAGTATACACCGCTCCAGTCATAGCTTACATCTTCTCCATTCACTACTGTTCTTCCTGTATATTCTATACGGGAATCGGATGCAGGTGTATGCACCGGATTTTTAGCCTTTCTTGCTTGCGTCGTTGCAGAAAGACTGATAAGCATCAAGCCAATTAAAGCAATTCTTTTCATTATATTGTGATTTAACTTTTCCAGAATATTCTAAGTCTTGTGAACAGATATGTTCCTGCCATCATAAGGCCTGTGATGATGATTCCTCGGCCGATTCCCCAGAATTGTGAACCGACGCTGGCAGCATCCAGTTTAGGCAGCAGACCGCATAGTGCCAGAACCGGTCCTATCAGAAATGATGTGATCGTGTATGCAATCATAGGGTTTTGACCGACTCCGGCCAGGAATTTTCCTTTCATTCCGAATCCAAGTTCAAGCATCAGGAGGAATGAGGTAGTCAAAGCGGCCATACCACCGGTTGTGAACAGGTAGGACAGATTGCAGTGGTCCTTTGTTATACCTCCATCTATCGGGTCAAAAGCAATACCCACAAGAAGCAGAATCCATCCGATGTAAGCTATCATGCAGGAAAGATTCTTCTCTTTCCAAGTCAGGAACAGATATGCAGCGGCAGCTGTAGCCGTAATGATGAAGTCTGCCGCGACTTCCCTGGCAAAGAGACCCCATAGCTGAAGGACTACAGCCGAAACCGCAATAATTCCAGCAGCGACACCTTTCGCTGAAAATGCTGTTCTTTCCTGACAGTCTTTCATGATCATATCTCCGATCACTGAACCGGGAAGAGCAATCAGCAGATACTGAAGATAGTCCGACCTGAAGAACCAGCCTATCCTTTCGAAGGAAGGTACAAACGAAAGAACTGCCGGAGAATATGAATCCAGAGCCTTGATCGCTGCAATGAACAATATCACAAGCCATCTCAACCTAAGATTGTCTTTCGTCAGTATCCACAGCAGTCCTCCGAAGAGGGCGATGTTAGCCAGAATCATGATTATCACGTCACACGCCCATTTGTCAAGTGCTACGTTGAAGCATCTGACACGTATAAAAGCCAGGGCTGCAATCATACCTGCTCCTGCAAGGTTTATTGCTGTGCCAAGGTGACGTCTCCATCCATCTGCCGCACTCCTGATTCGGACAAGGGCCATGAACATGGCAAGCCAGACGGTGATCATGAACATATATGTCTGAGTCGCAGGCAGAGTGGTTGCCCATGTACCGTATGCATTACCCAAGACCAGAGCGAAGGCTGACAGAATCACCCATCTTTTGATCAGGCTTCCAGCCAGTTTCATGAAACTTTCGCCTTTTTCCATGCGTTTTCTCATCGCAAGCGGGAATGCTGCTCCCATGGCGAAGAGGAAGAACGGGAAGACCAGATCTACCCATGTGATTCCCGGTACGTCAGGATTGAATGCATAGGTAGGTGGGGGAGTCTGTGCATGGAACATCCATGCAGGAAGTCCGGAATTGAATCCTATGTTGGCACAGAGGATCATACCTGTAATGGCTATTCCCCTCAGAAGATCAATGGAGGTGTAACGTACTTTTTGATTATTTGCCATGTCGCCATTTTATTACTTGCAGAAAGCCTTTATGATAGCCTGAAGATTGTCCGGGTTGTCGGTGGTGATATAGTCCACACCTTCTCCGAGCCATTTCATAAGTTCATTATCGGAGTTGACAGTCCATACATTGACTATCATACCCAGGTCCTGGGCCTCCTTTATCCATTCAGGATGAGAGGCCAATGTGCCGGAACTGTAGTCAATGCTTCTGATGCCGTCAGCCAGCAGGTCAGCCGGTTTCCTGTCACCGTTGAGATAGCCGACCATCGCTTCCGGTCTTGCTGCAGCGATTCTCTTGCAGTTTTCGTAGTCGAAGGCTATGTATTCCACCATGTCGTTCAAGCCTGCATCATCAATCATCTTCAGTGCTGTATCTATGACGAGATTATTCTTCTCACGGGTATTGTGTGTCTTGAATTCAAGTATCAGCTTTGTGACCTTGCTCTTCTTCAATTCTGTGAGAACGTCTGTAAATAACGGCAGTTTTTCCCCGTTGCCCAGTTTGAGGTCCTTCACTTCGTCATAATTGCAGTTCTGAATTGTCTTGCCGGACATCACTCCGTCGTGGTTACATACGATCACTCCATCCAATGTAATCCAAACGTCCAGCTCTGAGCCATATACACACAGTTCCTGTGCTTTTTTGAAACCTTCAATGGAATTTTCCGGAATGCCGTCCTTGTGATATCCTCTGTGTGCGATGACCTTGGCTTCCTTGAGTTCAATTGCGGACTCGGAAATCGTAAATTTAACCTTTCCCAAAGGATACAGATCCTGATTCCTTTTCATAATCAGCTTGTATCTTCCGTCTGTAATGTCTTCAGGGAGAGTGGCCGTGATATTGATTTCATTAGCCTGACAACTGCATTCAGCTCTGTAGCTTCCGTTGTCTGATTCGATTATAAGGATGTCGGAAGACTGGAAACCCCATCCGGAAATGACGAAACTTCCTCCTTTCGCGATGTTGCATGTGGTAAGATACATTACGTTCTCAGGAAGGAAATCTGATTTTGGAATATTGATCCCAAGAGTCGGGTAGTAGTTCTTTATATATTCTTCGGTAAGAGGTTCATCATATATTCTTGCCATTGCTATATCGCCTTTCCATGCAGCCTGGGCCGATGTCGCTCCAGGGTCGCCTCCGATGCAGAACCAGTGACATGCAGGAGTGCTTGGGAAAACGAATTCTCCATATGTCTTGACCGTGTTCTTGAGTTCTCCGTCAACATATACCTTCGCTTCGCCCTTTTCCTTGTCCCATACTCCGATTATATGATAGTATCTTCCTCTTTCCGGAACAATACCGCTGGTTCCCCAGACCCAGTTGCTCTTGCCTGTGGTGCTTACATTTGTGAGGAAGGTAAGAACCTTGCCTTTACTGTTGTTGGAAATCATGATTCCGGTTCCACCGCTTTCCATTGAACTGAATGCCTTGATCTCCAGGCTACCGTCGTTCTCGTCATCGAACATGCAGATTGCCTCGAGGCTGTATCCGTCGGAAAGCCTGTTCTTGAAATCCTTCTCCATAGAGTAATTGAACTTATGGTAGCTGTCAGAGAATGTCTCTCCATAACTGTGACTGAACCTGACAAGATTTCCTCCATATGACGGATGCTTCCATGTAGTCATATACAAGCCATCGAAAGTGTTAACATGGTATCTTGAATCTGAAATGTCCGTCATTGTGCCGTCGTCGTTGAACTGAGCATCGAAGATAGGCCTTATTATCTGGAACTCCGGTTGCTGTGGATCTTCCGGTTCCTGTGGATCTTCCGGCCCGACCGGCTCATCAGGATTCTCGTCAGGTGCATCCGGATTCACAGGAGTTTCATTGATATCTTTGTCGTTATCAGGTGTCAGTTCGTCATTGGAACATGAATTGACGGATGTAACTGCCAGAATACAGCAGAGGATCAAAAGTAAACGTTTCATGGCTTATGATATGTCTTTGATTTTCAGAGTCTTACTTTTTTACGAATCTTACTGCACATCCGCCGCTGGTGGCCAGCTTCATGTGTAGTGTGTCGTTCTGATCTACTGTCATTTCGCTATATGAATATGACTCTGGATTGCTCTCATAGTCTGCATCGGGACCGTCGGAGTAGATCTGGGCAATATATTCGGTTCCAGGCTCAAGGAATGAAAGTGCCACATTGAGTTCACGTGCGTTCTCGTCAGTTATAGCTCCGAGATACCAGTCTTCTGAATTCCTGTCTCGTCTTGCTGTAATTGTGTAATCTCCGATTACGGCATCAATCACGCGGCTTTCATGCCAGTCGCAAGGTACATCCTTTATGAAATCGAATGCCTTTACGCCTTCATAGGCCTTAGGATCGTCAGATGCCATCTGAAGAGGGCTGTAAATGACTACATATTGTGCGAGCTGTTTAGCCAGTGTAGTGCGTACGCGGCAGAACGGATAGTTAGGATTACTGAAATCAAATGTACCGAATGTGTAGTCCATAGGACCGGCAAGGCCTCTTATGAACGGACAAACTGTCATATGGTCCGGTCTGTTTCCGCCATCAGGTTCCCATGCGTCATGTTCCTGGCCCCTCACTCCTTCGTATGTCATGAGATTTGGCCAAGTCCTGTGGATACCGGTAGGCATTGCCGGTTCATGCTCGTCAATGCATATCCTGTATTTGGCAGCAGTCTCTACGATCTTTCTTCTTCTGTTCACACCATACTGTCCGTCGTGTGCCTCTTTGCCGTCCATAAGCACGTTGACATTTCCTGTCTTTACATAATGCATGTCGTAACTGCTGTAGAGCTTGTATGCCTCATCGATCTGTGACAGATAATGGTCGGTGTTTGCTGCATATTCATTATGAATCACCATCTGTACACCCTTTGAGGCAGCATATTTCATCACTTTGTCGAAGTCATAGTCAGGGTATGCCTTCGTGAAGTCGAAACCTGTACTGTTCTTCATCCAGTTGCCGTCCCATCCGATGTTCCATCCTTCTACAAGGACAGCACTCATTCCATTCTCAGCAGCGAAGTCTATGTAACGCATTGTATGCTCAGTTGTCGCACCGTGACGCGGACCATAATACCATGTGTAATAATCCTTGTGGAGCGTCCACCATATTCCTATATATTTGCCGGGGCGTATCCATGAGGTGTCTTCTATCCTGTTAGGCTCGTTGAGGTTGAGCATTATCCGTGACATGGCAAGCTCATTGATGTCGTCTGCAATGATCATTGTCCTCCAAGGAGTCTGGAAAGGCGTTGAAGCATAGACCTTTGTCCCGTCTGACCAAGGTGTAAGCCATGCCCTGAGGCAATAGTCTTCAGTATTAACAAGGTTCATCTTGGCATAATCGGTCAGATTGGCTTCATGAATCGCAAAATATCTGCCTTCTCCTGCTTCTATGGTGAACGGTGTGTGTGCTGTATCAATCTGGCTGATCGGAGTGTTATGACCGTAGTCTTCGTAATATGGGACACTTTGGTCAAGCCACCATGACATGTAATCCTTACTGAATCTGAATTCGGTAAGTTCTTCTGCAATGGCAAACTCCTTTAAAGCCTCCTGATCCGGGAAGGAATATCTGAAACCGAAGCCATCGTCAAATACCCTGACGGTCAGATCGATTATCCTGCCAGGCTCCGCAGTTTCCTTCATCCTGACTGTCATTTCATTGTAATTGTTCCTGACAAATCTTTCCTCTCCCCAGACCTGCTCCCATGTCTCGTCCTTTGAATCTGTTGATATTCTGCAGATTTCTACTGCTCCCAATTCAGCTTCCTCGCCCTTGAATATGAATCCAAGAGCTGAATTGCTTATGATGGTCTGATTACCGTCCTTTACAGTATAGACAGCTTTCCCTTCCTGAGTCTTGACAGTGAAATTGATATTGCCGTCTGGTGATGATACAGAAGTGTTGCAGCATCCCGTCGCTAATATGCAGGAAATGGCTGCTACACTGAAAATGAATTTGAATTTCATATTGATGGACTTATAATGTTTATACTATATTATATCATAGCTTGATTAACAAACAAAGATAATAATATTAGCTATAATAATAAATTTTTTTATTATTAAGATTGATTTCCTGTTCACGGAAATACCGGTTTCGGCTGACATCATGTCGTTGTTTATCTTTTTGAACGAGCGGGGCCAGATGTGACAATACCAATAGTCACCCGGCATGACAATGGTAAAATGTCGGGTGACGTGTAAAGAAAACAATCTGTAATTCCAGGGTGTATCAGATTCCGAATGAAATGCAGCTGGCGACTGCTCTTTCGATTGCGGTCTCTGAGGTTCCGGAGTCACTTGGCCAGTTTAGAAGCTTGCCTTCCAGTCCGATGATTGCGGATGATCCGCCTCCATCCAGATTCATGGCTTTGACGGCACCGTGCTCTATTAGTACACCTGCAAGTTCGCTTAATTTCAGTCCAGCTGAACCAAGCATACCTCTTCCGTCACACACTATCAGTATGACGCATCCGTCTTCGGTAAGGCCGAGTGCTGTGCGCGGAACCCGGCTGAAGGCAGCTGTTCCTCCGCTGTCGAAACATTCCCTCCAATAGCTTTCAGTAGAAACGTCCTTTCCGTCAACTACCAGCATAGGGCCACCACCGATGGCATTCTTCGGTTTCCATACTTTTGCTCCAGGAGTATCTGTTGTCGGTTCATCCGTCATGAATGTCTCTGTCTGTTCATTATTCTCGAGAGGAGAAGGAAAACTGTAGTGTACTCTTGAAGTCGGCTCACAGCAGAATACCCAGTCTATGGTGAAACTGCCGTCGTCCATCTGTCCGAATGCCGCTCTTACCGGATGAATCGAATGCTTGTAGTTTTCATCATTAGGCCAGTTCATGCTTCTTGGAGCGATTACATCGCAGAATCCGTTGGATATGATAAGGCTGACTGATGTGGAACCGGCAAAATAGCCGGCGTTGCTTATTATATAAGGTGTGCCAAGATTCGTGTTGAAATTCTCGTATACGTACGATGGTTTACGTTTCGGTGTGTTCTTTATGACATTGAAACGAAGCTCCGGATGGTTTTTGAAATCCATCCTTGCAAGGAAATACCTTGTAGTCTTTCCGTCCGAATGGTTGAAAGTATGCTCATTTACAGTGATGCCTGCAGGATAAGACGGCACTTCCGGTTCCGGTTCTGGCTCTGGCTCTGGTTCCGGCTCCGGCTTTTCATCAGGAGTTTCAATAGTCGTGTTATTGTCTTGATTATCTGATTGTTGTTTTTTCTCACAAGAGACAGCACCCATTATTAACGACAAGATGCAGATGTAAATCAGTTTTCTGTTCATGCTAAATTTTTTAATAATCGTTAGCAAAATTATATATTATTATTAAAAAAAGTTTTAATTTTGTGTTAATAATATCATTTAACTAAACCATTATGAAGAGAGTCAAATCATGGCATCTTGCTTCAGAGAAAAGTTTCAATAGAATCTTGATGGTTCTAGCTCTTTTCTTTTTAAGCATTTCATATGCTGGGGCTCAGTCCTTCAAAGTTACAGGAACTGTAACAAACAATCAGGGGGGGGCAGAGCCTGGCGTAGTAGTCTTTCTTGAAACCGACAATACGGTCGGTGCGATGACTGACACCGATGGCCGATATTCAATCGACCTCAAGGACAAGAATTCCACTCTGGTCTTTTCACTTCTGGGATATAAGACAGCAATAGTTCCGGTTAACGGACGTGCTGTTCTTAATGTAGTCATGGAGCCGGACGCAACAGCTCTTGAAGAGGTTGTGGTTGTCGGTTATGGTGCCCAGAGAAAGCAGTTCGTTGTGGGATCTGTGAGTCAGGCAACCAGTAAAGATCTTCTCAAGGCACCGACTTCTGATGTTCAGAGCATGCTCACCGGACGTCTTGCCGGTATGACCAACATCCAGAAGACAGGTACTCCTGGAGAAGGTAACAACACAATGCTTGTACGTGGTCTTTCCACATTCAACAATTCAGGTCCTCTTGTAATCGTAGATGGTGTTCCGCGTACGATGAACAACATCAATCCTAATGACATCGCGACCGTATCTATCCTGAAGGATGCAGCAACTGCAGCCATTTATGGTGTACAGGCTGCCAATGGTGTGGTCCTGATCACTACCAAGTCAGGTCAGCAGGGAAAGGCTAACATTTCTTATGACGGTTCAGTAACATTCTCAACAAACACAGCTGTTCCCGATCTCATGAATGCCGAGCAGTATATCTACTGGCATAACAAGGCCAAGGAGATGGACGGGCAGGAACCATATTGGACTCCGGAGAAGATCCAGAAGATGAAGGATATGGGTGTCTATGGTGAAACTGACTGGTTCGGACAGATCTTCGATGACTACGGAATGACTCATCAGCATACTGTCTCTGCATCCGGCGGAACAGACAAGGTGAAATATTATGCCAGCATAGGTATGATGGATGAGGACGGTATCCTCCGTAATACTAATTACAGCAGATACAATGTCAGGGCATCCCTCGATGCTGAACTTGCCCGCAATCTGAAGTTCTATATCAATGTGGCTGGAAACTACAGCAACAGAATGTGGCCAGGTCTTAACTTCAAGACCCAGTCCGAGTTCTCTCCGATTACTCAGGCATATTATGCGGTGCCATGTGTGGCCTCTGAGTATCAGGGACTTCCGCTTGGATTTACGAATGGAACATATACCTATAACTCAGGTGCGGCACTTGATACAGGATATTCAAACCAGGTGTCTTACAGAGGAGAGCTTTCATCAAGGCTCGAGTATGATTTCAAGGCCATTCCTTTCCTTAAGGGTCTGAAGGCTTCCGTATTCTTCGGCTACAACTACCTTCACACTACGGACAGAAATTTCCTCGAAGCATATCAGATATATAAGTATGATCCGAAATCGATGACTGTCCTTCAGCAGACATCCCTCGGTATTTCCGATACGAACTTCAATCGTTCTTCTTCTCTTGGCTGGAACAACATGCTCCGTCCACAGTTGAACTATGAAAGGGAGTTCGGAAAGCATAATGTTTCCGGTCTCTTCCTTTTCGAGAGGTATTATTCTTATGGCGAGACGATGACCGGATTCAAGAAAGGATTCTTCTCTGATTATCCGGTAGACATCTCGACCGGTATGACAGACCAGCCGCCTTATGTGTCCGGATCCTTCAATCATGAAGGAATGAACAGTTTCGCAGGTCGTCTCAGCTATGCATATGCTAAGAAGTATCTTGCCGAGGTTACATTCCGTGCTGATGCAACATACAAATTCGCACCTGGTAAGAGATGGGGCTATTTCCCATCAGTCGCTTTGGGTTGGGTGCTTTCAGAGGAAAGTTTCCTTAAGGATGTAGATGCCATAGATTTCCTCAAGTTGAGGGCATCTGCCGGTATCCTTGGAAGTGACGATACTAATGCATTCCTTTATATGCAGACATATCAGACTACCGGATCCACTTATTCCTATGTCCTTGACGGTGTGGCAAGTCCTGCATTCTATACATCAGGTTATGTGCATGACAATCTTACGTGGTCTACAACCAATACATATAATGTCGGTGTCGAACTCCGTGCATTCGATAACAGGTTGAGCTTTGAGTTCGACTGGTTCTATAAGTATACAAAGAACATACTTGAGTATGCCGGAACCGGCTCCTTCGCACCATCACTCGGTGGAAACAACCCATCATGGGAAAACTCAGGAGAGGTAGATAACAGAGGATTCGATATGACAATCAATTGGGGTGATGCATTCGCAAACGGTTGGTCATACAATATCACGGGAATCGTAGGATGGTCAAGAAACAGGGTTCTCAAGAAGAGGATTTCCGACAATCATCCTTCTTACAGAGCAGTTCTCGGAGAACCTATGGGCAGCATCTACGGATTCCATGCCCTCGGTCTCTTCCAGACTCAGGAGGAGGTAGACAACTATCCTACTGCACCTTCAGGCTGGCTCGAACTCGGTGCCATCAAGTATGAAGACATAAACGGTGACGGTAAGATCGACTCCAATCATGACTATGTCAAGATCGGACGTTCTTCAATACCTGAGATGACCTTCTCCCTCAATGCTGAAGTTGCATGGAAGAACCTCAGTCTCAGCGTCCTTCTCCAGGGTGCGACACTTTGTAACTATGCTCTTAACGGAGTATATAACAATGGTAACACAGACGGTACAATGTTTACACGTCAGTTCTATGGCGGCGGTAACTCGCTTCTTCACCTTGTAGAGAACTCATGGAGGCCGGACAATACTGATGCACGTTACCCACGTCTTGCAGCATCTACAAATGCAAACAATGCATGGGCATCATCATGGTGGATCATTGACGGTTCGTATCTCCGTGTGAAGAATGTGCAGCTCAGTTATTCGCTTCCTGAAAAGCTCCTTAACGGAAAGACAGGCGGCATTGACGGAATCCGACTCTATCTTGCCGGTACCAACCTGTTCACATTCAGTGCTTACGAGTATCTTGACCCGGAGAACCCTGGTATCAACAACGGTTATTATCCTCAGCAGAGGACTTTCAGTTTAGGACTTAACCTTACCTTCTAACAGACAGCGGATATGAAAAGAATTATAATCTATATATCATTGATTATCGGTCTTGCCGCTACATTCAATTCATGTGATGTACTTGACCTTCAGCCGACCGACAGATATTCTGAAGGTGTGGTATGGGGATCAGAGGATGCGGTAGACAGCTATGTGATTGGTTTCTATGCATTCATGAAGGATGCGACCGAAATCTTCAATTACAATATGGGTGCCTTTACTGATGCGTACACCGACATCATGAAGAGCAGCTCTTGGGACCAGTACAATCACCCGTACAACAAGGTTCTCCTTCAGGAGACAGCCTTCAGCGATGTGAATGCAGGAGCATTCGAATGCTGGGGTGACTGCTACAGTGAAATCAGACAGGATAACGAATTCCTTCGTGACGCTCCAAAATACATTGAGAAGTTCGGTGAGGATTTCATCAACACCAGAATCGCAGAAATCAAGGTTGTAAGGGCATTCGCGTACTTCAAACTTATGAGGGTCTATGGCTATAATGACACCAAATACTCTCAGATAAAGAATGGTGGAGTTGTTCTCAGAACGGAACTTGACGGTCCGGAGCAGAATGACAAACCACGTTCAAACTGGAATGATTCATGGGATTTCATCATCAATGAACTCAAGTCGGCGGCCGATGTACTTCCTGAAACATGGGGTGGTACCAAGAGATTTACAAAGGCTGCAGTCTACGGACTTCTTTCACGTGTAGGTCTCTATGCTGAAAGATGGGACGTAGTGATCGAAGCAGCAGAGAAATGCCAGGAACTTGGTTGTGCCCTGTCTCCAGATTATGCATCACTTTTCACAGACAGCAGCAATCCTGAACACCTCTTCGCCGTTGACTTCATGGCAAATAAACTCACTCATAGAGCAGATGTATTCTTCCGCCCTATAGGTGACAGCAAGTTCCACAGCAACAATGCAGTTTATGGAGCGATATGCCCTACCAGCGAACTTGTTGACAGCTATGAAATGGCTGACGGAACCGACTTTGACTGGACCAAGCATTCGGCAGCTCCTTATAAGGACCGTGAGCCTCGTTTCTATGCATCAATCCTTTATAATGGTGCAAGATGGGAAGGCCGTCTTCTCGAGACATATGCCGGCGGAGCTGACGGAATCGCCAAGTTCACTACATCCGGAACTGCCGGAACCACAACAACCGGTTATTATTTCAGAAAATTCATTACCGAATCCGACTTTACATGGGAAAGTGGCGGAAGTTCGCACTTTGCAACCTTCATCAGATATGCTGAGGTACTTCTCAATTATGCAGAGGCACTTGCAGAGCAGAATTGGGGCAAGAATAAGGAGACTGCTCTTGCAGCATTGAATCAGGTCCGTGACAGAGTAGGTCTTCCTAAAAAGGATGCATCGACCCTTGACGATTTCCGCAAGATCCTCAGAAAGGAAAGAATGGTCGAACTTGCCGGTGAAGGCTTCCGTTATTGGGACATCAGAAGATGGCGCATCGGAGAGGAAGTCCTCTTCGGAAAGCAGGCTCACGGATGCTGGATTACACCATTGGTTACAGCTGACGCACCTGAAGCGGGATCGTATGATTACAAACAGGTAAGCGTTGATGCCGACATCAACAGATGTTTCTTTGAAAGATATTATTCATTCTCCATCCCTATCGAAGAGCGTTCCAACAACAATCTTCTCGGAGACAACAATCCAGGATGGTAAAATATGATTTAGTATGAAACGTATATTATTTATATTCAGTGTGATTGCGGCAAGCCTGCTCACATTCTCATGCCAGAAACCGGATTCGGAATTCCTGCATGATGACAATACCATCAGGTCAATCCTTCTCCTTCCGGCTATGAGTACCGTTTCAACAACCATTACCGGTGAGATCAATCAGGAGACAGGCGAGATTCTCTTTGCCATTCCGAAGAATCTTCGTTCGTCAATTGACATTACTCAGGTTAAGGTCAGGGCAACTGTTGGTTATGACGTAGTCGTTACTCCTTCTCTTTCAGGAATCAAGAATCTTGAGGAAGAGTATCCTATCACTGTGACTGCAACCCAGACGGGCGAGTCAAAGAATTATACCCTTAGGGCTTACTATTCAAGAAATTAATCATTTAACCCATTTAACTATAATTTAATTATGAAATTCAACAAATTTTTCTCATTTATTGCAGCTGCAGCTCTTGTTGCTTTTGCTGCTTCATGTACCAAGGAAGAGACTCCTGGCACAGATGATCCAAATCAGAATGAACAGCCTGACACTCCTGACACTCCTGTCGAAAAGAGCAAGGCTTGCAAGCTTACTGATTTCTCTCTCAAGGCCGGTGACCTTACAGTAGCTGGTTTTGTGTATGAGGAAGACAAGGTGGTCGAGGTGGCTTATATGCCAGACCAGTTTGCTGCTCTTGCCAATGCTACTGCAGAGGTTAAGATCTCTGAAAAGGCTACAATCTCTCCTGATCCTGCAGCAGCAGCTGACTATACAGTTGAAGGTGGCGTGAAGTTCACTGTAACTGCTGAGGATGGCGAGACAAAGGCTGAGTATACTGTTGTCCTCAAGGCAGCTGAGTTCAATGTAAAGACTCAGCTCGTATGGCAGAAGACATTCGGTGACCTTGGTGTGAACACTGCTTCTTTCGGACAGTCAAACATCGGTTTTGCTGGTACTAACATCGTTACACGTCACCTTGATGTACTCGACCTTACAGGTGCGAAGGTGGGTACTCTTAATGTTGAGGGTGTCGCTACTGCAAATCTTCCAGGTTTTGCTTTCGCATGTGTTACAAACGACCATGCAGGTCATCTTGTAGCTTCAGTTGCTGTTACAGCTGACGATCAGATCGCTCCTAACTCAGACAGCGTTGCAAAGAGCTACATCTATGTTTGGGAAAACGGTTGGGACAAGGCTCCTGTCCTCTTCTATTCTAATATGGAAGGAAATGTGACTCTTTATATGTCTGCAGGTGGTGACCTTACAGGAGAGGGTGTCCTCAATGTGATTACTCCTGGTCGTGGTGCTACTACTATGTTCCACACATTCAGTACTCCAAGAAAAGCTGATGGAGAACTCAATTGGGCACCATTCAACACAAGCTACGTTTCGAATGACGGAAACTGGGGTCAGATGGTTTCTCCAGCTTCTGGATCTCTCAACGGTGACTTCGTAATCTGCGACAGCCAGGGAAACAACAACGGTATGATGTTCTATGTTCGTAAGGGTATCACGGATGAAGGTGCTGACATCGCTCTTACCGGTACAGTGCTTGACGATGCTCTTGCAGAGGGCGGCGGATCAAATCAGTATGGTAACTACTCAACCGGTCATGCTCGTGCATTCACTCTCAACGGTACATCATATGTAGTCGCTTGTTCATCAGGATGGCCATGCACATATGTGACAATCCAGTCACTCAACCCAGAGGATGAGAACCACTACCTCCTCCGTACTCAGGTTCTTGCTACTCCAGCTCCTGTTCCTTGCTCAGCTTACTGCTTCGATGCAGCTACAGGTAAGGCATATGTCCTTGTATCAGCTCAGTCAGAGAGCTCAATGATGGCACTTTACGAAATCATCACTGAGGTTCTCTAATCCGTTAATCCGATATAGTCTTCCGGATTTCCGCCGGCTGGTGGAGCCGGAAGACTTTTTTAGTATGAATATATGATGAAGAAGACAGCAGGTGTATTTTCTATAATCCTTTCACTTCTATTCTGCCTTACCTCCTGCAAGAGTGAATTTATTGAAAAGCCGAAGTACATATGGATGTGCATAGACGGTAATTTTCAACGTTTTTCGCAGAAGGATTCAATTTGCTTCTATCTTGACAAGGCCAAGGAAACAGGTTTCAATCATGTGGTCGTAGATGTAAGAGGCATTGACGGTCATGTGCTTTATGAAAGCGATTTTCTGCCTCAGCTTGTCGAGGTGGAAGGCTTTACATGTGAAAGGGATTGGGACTATCTTCAGTTCTTTCTGGATGAGGCGAAGAAACGTGGTCTCGGAGTCACAGTTTCTGCTACTGCATTTCCTGCGGGAAGCCAGTATCATCATTGTGGACTTGTCTATGAAGATCCTGAGATTGCCGAGCTCACATGTCTGGAATATACCCCTGAGGGTATGATGAAGATAGAGGATGATTATACAAAGGTTGCCGCATTCATGAATCCTGTTCTACCTGAAGCCAGGGAGAGAGCTCTTATGGTGATCAGGGAACTCCTGGATAAATATGAGTTCGACGGTTATTGTCTTGACTACTGTCGTTTTCCTGATGCTCACAGCGATTTCTCCGAAGCTTCAAAGAAGGCTTTTGAAGAGTATATAGGTGAGAGGGTTGAGAATTTCCCCCAGGACATCTTCACTTATGCGGAGGATGGTTCACGTGTACCTGGAAAATTCTATAAGAAGTGGTGGGAATTCCGTTCCAAGGTCATCCGTGACTTCATAGCGGAAGTGCGTAATACAATTGACACCTTGCAGCCTGGAGTAAAGCTTGAGTATTGGGCTGCATCGTGGTTACATGCTCTTTATCAGAGCGGACAGAATTGGGCCAGTCCGGAGTCTCGTTTCTATGAAGACTATCTTGACGACTGGGCTACTCCTGATTATAATAAGACAGCGTTCGGTGATCTTCTGGATGTGTTCATCACAGGAACCTATCTCGAAAGGGTTTGGGGAATGGATGATCTTGAATCTATTGAATATGGCTTGTACAGATCGAACAGAGATGTACAGGGGGCTTGTTCTGTGTACGGTTCCCTTTATGCACAGAATCATATTGACCAATTCGCGGATGCTGTGTATCTTTGCTTGAGAGATACCGAGGGACTTATGGTCTTTGATCTTGTTCAGGTAGTTAGATTCAATCTTTGGGATGAGATCAAGGAAGGTATCGACCGTGCCGAAAATGAAAATAATTAAATGAAATATATGACAATACTTCGTTAAAAATTTAACAATTATATAGTTTTCAATTACTTACGCATACAACAGCCCGTTTTTGGGTAGCTTTACAGCACCTCGCAGACGGCATAGAACAAAGCCGAAAAAAGTGTTAAAAATTGATGAAAATAC
>JAGAKH010000003.1 GCA_017625725.1 Bacteroidales bacterium
AGCACTGTTCGACAGGCTTATGGTGGCTGCTGTTTCATACAAAAATCAATTTAGGTACAACATTGAGTAATCATTTTAGAGAATAAGGAAGGGATTGTCAAGATGCTTCAGGATTGCAAGACCTATAGTGGAGAGCCTTTGGATAAGATGACCATCAGGACATTCTGTAAGTATTATAGAGTGGCATATGAAGCATATCGTGATTGGGATGCTGAAGAAGATTTTAACGACCCGCAGGACGATGTTGAATTTTATAGGAAGCGGCATTTTAAGCGGTTTTCAGACAAGCTGGATCTGGACTCGGAAGAGGATTTTCAGAAGTTTGATCATGACCATTACGGTGAGTTGGGTTTCTCTCGAACTAATGTATTGGCAGATGATTATACTGTGCCAGGCAAGTGGGTTATCAGGGTGTCCGTGAGCTATTCGTCGCAGATCTGGGACGGAATGAAGGTTGCCCTTGCTTTATATGAGGCTGGAGCGCCTTTGCATATCGATTACGCAGAGAGACTGTTGGCTGCAGTAGAGGAAACTGACTATGTGCGTCTGACCAGCTATACTTTCCATAATTACCTGAACTGGCAGGAAGAGACCAGTGTGTACTCGCTTCCGTGGGAGTATCAGTGTGATTATAAGGAATATGGAGTTACTCGCGAGCAACTGAAGGAACTGATCCGTTGTTCGGAGTGGATGCCGGAGCGAAAACTAAAGATTCAGCATAAGGTACCACTTGAGTCACCATTGTACGATCTGATGCGTGATAAGGTATCTGAACCGATGTTCCTGTATGACATCCGCATGATGATGTGGAAGGACTATGATGGTTATGTAGGAACCTTCCATTATTCGGAGTTTGCAAAGAACGGATATAGGCCTTATCTAAACGAATCTAAGATACAGCAGGTGTATAATACTTGGTCAGAAGCAATAACTGCAGGATTGTTGGAACTGATAGAAAGGAGGAAGAATGATGGAAACATTTAAAGAATATTACAGATTTCCATTGAAATCAAGTGCTGTTCCTGTTAAGGTGCTTACGTCTGATGGGCGTCCAGCTTTTGACTGGCTTATCCCTGATTATGGAGGATTTATGTCAATCAGGAGGCAAGTTCTTGCCAGATTAAATGGTGGGAATGAGGGAATTGGAACGGTTAAAAAGATTTATCACTGTGATAATCAGGTTATTTCGGCTACGTTGTGTGAAGGGCCGAATGCTGGAAGAGAAATAAAACTGTTTCGCATCAGAGGATGGGGTATGCTCACAGGCTCAGGAGGTTTTCACCTTCCTTCCGGGAAAGCTATTGAGATTCAAGACGCTTTTGCAGCTTATTGTGTGGATATGTTGAATAAATGTGAATAGATAAAGTTGAAGAATTATGAAGATACAATACGCGTCTGACTTGCATTTGGAGCTGTCAGGCAATTCGAAATATGTAAAGGAAATACCCTTTGAAGTGACTGGAGATATTCTAGTCCTGGCAGGTGATACTGCTTATTTACGAGACAAGAATCTTCCTAACAGTAAGTTCTGGAAATGGGCTTCCGATAATTATCGTGAGGTATTTCTTGTGCCCGGGAATCATGAATACTACGGCTTCAGCGACGTGCTGGAGAATGGTGACAGCTGGAGCCGTGAGATTCTCCCGAATGTCCACTATCACCAGAATAAAGTGGTCCGTGTTGATGATACTGATTTCATTCTCTCGACTCTGTGGTCACAGATCAATCCGGCCAATGAGTTTGCCATCTGGCAGGGCATGAGTGACTTCTATCAGATCCGATATG
>JAGAKH010000004.1 GCA_017625725.1 Bacteroidales bacterium
ATGTCCGGATCTCAGGCGCTATGGAAACTTATCGAATACGGAATGCTGAAAGACCCTCTTACGGGAGCTTCGATCACATCTGACAAGATAAGCCTGATGGTCAACATCGACCAGGTCGGAAGCACGCTTTCCCCTATCAGAAGCTCCAGAAAGGATTACCTCATCATGCTGGGCAACGATTCGCTCCCGAAAGACAAAAGAGACAATCTGGAATTCCTGAACGAATGGCACAAGACGGGGCTGGACCTGTGTCTGAGCTACTATGGCAGCAAGGCTTTCACAGACGTATTCTACCGTCTCTCAGACCAGAGGGTATTCGTCGACAACAAGATTCCGGCTGTCATGTTCACATCAGGGATAACCATGAATACAAACAAGACCCGCGACAATGCCGCGAGTCTCGATTACACCATTCTTCAGAAAAGGATCACCCTTATCTATCACTGGATTGAGTCGATGCTTTAAAGCTTCTTCGTGTTGAGCCAGAATCTGATAAGTCTGGCCTTCAGGCTCAGGCTGCATCCAGAAGGAATAAGTTCATTCATACTTTCAAGCAGAGCTTTTGTTTCCTCCATCTGCTCAGGAGTCTTGGACAGATTATAGAGTCTGCGCATCTTCCTGATACAAGTATCTGCAGGGCGTGAAGCCATCGCACGTTTCTCTTCTGCTGTAAAATACTCTGACTTACCGAGATAATCAAGGCGTTCACTGTCAGCCAGAACCCAATCGCGATACTTCTTCCAGGATGGCTTCGAACGGCATATGCCGCTACTCCTCTGATAGTAACAATAGTACGACTTGTTTACATGCGCCGCCTTTCTTGAAGCCGCAATGAACTTGTATGTGGAAGCCCTGTCTTCGAAATATCTGTTTACAGGAAACTGAACCTTATCAAAAAGACTCTTCCTGAACAGCATCATGCACGCATTCACAGGCACTTGTTCATTATAATTCAACTTCAGGAACTCCTTTGGCGAAAGAAGCCTCACCTTTCCATCCTCCGGATATGAATATCTGTCAGGTTTGTCGTCATATCTCCTGAAATAGTTGGAGCTTACAAGGTCCAGATCATTCTCCTCAGCCAGAGAATAAAGACTTTCAAACATATCATGAGCGATTGTATCGTCACTATCGATAAAACCGACAAACTCTCCTTCAGCAACTTTGACGCCTTCGTTTCTTGCAGTAGGAAGATCCCCTATTTCCAGACTGATTACCTTGATTCTGGAATCACCTGCAGCCAATTCATTGCACAGGGACAGAGACCCATCCGTAGACGCATTCTCCACAAGAATTATCTCAATATCTTCAAGAGTCTGCGACTGAATTGAAGCCACACAATCACGAAGATATTGCTCAGTATTATGTACGGGTACAACTACACTTACTCTAGGCATAATTATATTACATTAATCACACTGCAAATATATAAATAATTTGTATCTTTGTATGTTAAAGTATTCTGTCATGACCAGAATTGCATTCATACACAACAGATTCCCTGCCGGAGGTGCCGAACGTATAACCATCGACGTCGCCGACTACCTTCATTCACTCGGTGGAGATTTCGAAGTCTATGTATATGCATGCCGTATCGATCCTTCCTTCCGCAAGGAATCCCTGACTGTCAGGAAGACTGCCAGCAAAAAGAAGGAAAGGTCAAAGGAGATCGAACGGCTGATTGCTACCGACCGGATCGACATAATAGTTCAGGTCACATCTGCACTCTACGACATCGACGGCATCCGTCGCAGGACAGGCTGCAGGACAGTTCTGGCAAACCACGGAGAGCCTTTCTGGCAGAGGTACCAGATTGTCAACAGAAGGACCAACACTCCGTTCAAGCGTCTTCTTTGGCGCCTCTATAACAGAAAGCGATACTTAGACAACAATCTGGCTATGGAGATGGCCGTAAACCGGTCATTGAAGCAATATGATTCGTGTGATGCATATACGGTGCTATGTAACGCATATAAGGAACAGACTGAAAAGGCATTTGGGATTTCCGAAAGCAGAAGTCATGTATATGTCATTGAAAATCCGGAATCGGAAGTCAAGGAGATCAATTGGGAAAAAGACAATCTGATACTTTTCTGCGGAAGACTTGAGCAGTGGACCAAGAGGATAGACCGTCTGCTCAGAATATGGTCGGAGGTGCAGCATACTCTTAAAGACTGGAGACTGGCCATTGTCGGAGACGGACCTGCGGGAGATGAACTGAAGAGGCTTGCCGAAAGTCTGAAACTCGAACGTATAAGTTTCGAGGGGAATCAGGCCGACCCGTCAAAGTATTATAGGAAAGCCTCTATCGTTTGCCTGACTTCGCAGACGGAGGGATGGCCTCTGGCCTTGACAGAAGCACAGGCACACGGATGCATAGCCATGGCGTTCGGATGTACGGAAGGCATAAAAGAGATACTCGGTCCTGACGGGACCAACGGTATCATCGTTCAGCCTTTCGACGAGAGTCAATATGCAGAAAGGCTTATCGAGACTGCGGAAATGCCCGAAGATGAGAAGATGAGGATAAGGAGAAATGCACTGAGGAAAAGACTTGAATATCGACCGGAACTCATCGCCGAGAAATGGAGATTGTTATTTGTTGAACTTATGAAGCGCGGATAATCATGAATATAGCATTTACACATGTAGTCTTCCCTGGAGGAGGAGCCGAAAGAATAACAATAGATATTGCAAAGAGCCTTCATAAGGGAGAAGGAGATTACAGATTCTTTGTTTATACAAATGACATTACAGAAGAACTGCTGACTGAAGAAGTGAGCAGTCATTTCATCGCTGTACGAAAAGTCTCTAAGAAAAGGAAGGTCAGAGCTGCTGAGATTGAGAAGTTCATCAAGGATGACGGAATCGATATTCTCATAGAAGTTGCCGCAAGAGTTCCTGGCATCGAAGGCATAAGGGAACGCACAGGATGTATGGTCATATTCGCCAATCATGGAGAGCCTTTCTGGCAGAGATACAGCATTCTTGCCAAGAAAAGCAGGAGCTATATGAAATGGAGGCTATACAGAAGATGGATATATGAAAAACTGGGGTGGGCCAAGATACGCGCTAGAAAGCTGTCCAGAAAAGATTATAACAAATGCGACATCTATACCGTATTGTGCGAAAAGTACAAGATCAAGATGTGCAAAGGCCTGAGAATCAAGCCACAGAGTTCACACATCGTTGCCATTAACAATTCAGAGCACCCTGTCGAGCATATCAGATACGACAAAGACAAGACTATCCTTTTCTGCGGAAGACTTGAAAATGTGTCAAAAAGGATTGACAGGCTCCTGAGAATCTGGGGCAAGATCCAGAACGAGATTCCGGACTGGAAACTCGTCATTGTCGGAGACGGTCCGCATAGGGACATGTTGGAGGAACAGATCAGGAAAGAAGGTCTGGAAAGAGTTTATCTTGAAGGAAGGACATCTAATGTAAGCCCATATTACAAGAAGGCATCGATTGTATGTCTCACATCACAGACAGAAGGATGGCCTCTCTGCCTTACGGAAGCTCAGGCGCACGGATGCATACCGGTAGCATTCGGCTGCTCTGACGGAGTCAGGGAGATTTTATCCCCTTCCGGCACCCACGGATTTGTTGTGACTCCGTTCGACGAAGATGAGTACGCCCAGACACTCCTGCAGATAATCGCGATGGACGAGAGCGCTCAGCTTAAGATCAGACAGAATGTTGTCAGGAAAAGCGGAGACTTCGCACCTGATGTGATCGCAGCAAAGTGGAAGACCCTATTCGACTATCTATATTTACAGAAAATCAAGAAATAATGAGACAATTCCTACATGTACTGAAGAAATATGCCGCACCATATAAGAAATACATGGCATGGGCCATTGTATTGAACATATTCTCTGCGGTATTCAACATCTTTTCTTTTACCCTCATAATCCCTCTGCTCCAGATTCTCTTCAAGATGGACACAAAGGTATATGAGTTCATACCATGGGACAGCGGAGAGCCTATAAAGGATATCGTGATGAACAACATGTATTACTACATGACTGAGTGCATCGACAGATTCGGAGGTTCAAACACTCTTATCATCATCGGTCTCTTCATGGCTGCCATGACTGCTCTGAAGACAGGATGCTACTTCGGTTCATCTGCAATCATGATTCCTCTGAGGACAGGAATTGTCAGAGACCTCAGGACTCAGATATACAACAAGCTTCTGAGTCTTCCGCTGGGATATTTCTCACAGAACAAGAAGGGAGACCTTATCGCAAGGATGAGCGGTGATGTCGGCGAGGTCGAGTATTCGATAACCAGCTCTCTGGATATGCTCATCAAGAATCCGATTCTGATTATCTTCTATTTTGCCACCCTGATTGCTACAAGCTGGGAGCTTACTCTGTTTACAATTGCAGTGGTCCCTCTGATGGCATGGGGAATGAGCATGATCGGAAAGAAGCTCAAGAGACAGTCCCTCGAGGCCCAGAAGAAATGGAGTGAGACAATGGCACAGCTTGACGAGACCCTCGGAGGTCTGAGGATCATCAAGGCGTTCATTGCCGAAGACAAGATGAAGGCAAGATTTGCAAACACTGCCAACGAATACAGGAAAGCAGTCAGCAGAGTAGCGACAAGACAGGCATCAGCCCACCCTGTCAGCGAATTCCTCGGCACATGCATGATCATGATCGTGCTTTGGTTCGGAGGTACGCTGATCCTTAGCGACAACTCACCTATCGACGCTCCTTCATTCATCTTCTACATGGTCATCCTCTACAGCGTGCTGCATCCTCTCAAGGAGTTCTCGAAGGCGGGATACAACATTCCGAGAGGTCTCGCATCAATCGAGAGACTCGACAAGATCATGCTTGCGGAAAACAACATAAAGGAGCCTGCAGTCCCTGCTGAATTCAAGGGATTCAACGACAAGATCGAGTTCAAGGGAGTCTACTTCTCATATGAAGACGGAAAGGAAGTGCTTACAGACATCGACATGACAATACCGAAAGGCAAGATGATAGCACTCGTAGGTCAGTCAGGATCCGGAAAATCCACTCTGGTAGACCTCATACCGAGATATCATGACGTAAGGGAAGGTTCTATCACACTTGACGGCACCGATATCCGCGACTACCGCATCAAGGATCTCAGAAGCATCA
>JAGAKH010000027.1 GCA_017625725.1 Bacteroidales bacterium
CTGATAATGTCTTGTTTCTGTACCATCTCGATCATTTTTACTTTTGTTAATCTTTGAGCCGCAAAAGTAGCTCGACTAACCTCTCGAGTGGTATACTTTTAAATTATTATGCTGGTACGTTTTTCAGTTACTATCTACAACTTAAAACTATTACAAAATGAAAAAGATTGCATTTCTCTCAGCGATTTTCGCATTGTGCATGTTCACTGCATGTGAACCTGAGGCTCCGGTGACTCCAACTCCAGAGAAACCAGACACTGAAGAGCCATCTAAACCTGATGATGAGGGAACTCAGACTCCTGATGTCCCTGACACCCCTGAAGTACCAGAAGCAGATCCTTTCACACTTGGCCGAGCTATCGTGTCTCATGTAGGTGAGCCATGGGAAGGCTGGGAGGCAAGCACAGAAACAAGCTTCGATGCGGCATCTGTATTTGTATTCAAGACAGTTGAGGAGGCTACAGAGTCCAATCATCCGGAGGATGGTGACGCATATGCTATATCTTCTTATTATCCTACAGATTATGCTAGCTTCGATTTTACAGGTTATTTCACTTCACCTGCTTATGACATCCCTAAGTCAGGAGCTGTCATGACACTCAAGTGGGCGTACAAATATGGACCTGAGGATGGTGTTACAGTTGAAGTCAAGAGTGAGTTTGGTGAGTGGGAGAAGGTTGAAATGCCTGTTGCAGCTCCTGCTCAGCACGGACCAGTATCTGCTGGCTATGCAGACCTTTCCAAATATGCTGGCGAGAAAGTTAACATCCGTCTTAAATATTACGGTCTTGTGGAGAATACAGGTACATGGTACATCTCTGATTTCGAGCTCCTTCCTGCATATGTATACGTGGCTGCTGACGGTGCTCCAGAGGGATGGGAGACAGAGAATACCCTTCCTCCTCCAACAGATATCGCTGATGAAGGTGTAAGCTGCGGTGACAGCGACGGTTCTTCAGTGTGGTTCTATCGTCAGTCAGACGGTTGGCAGGATATCGCTCCAGCTTCACAGTATACATTCGCTGCAATGGCATATTCATGGTGGGCATGGGATGCAGATGCAACTGTCTATTTCCCTGAACTTAAACTTGATGGTGACGATGCTTTCGTGACAGTTGATTTCCTGGATAACTACATGGGTGAAGGTCAGGTGACCCTCGTAGATAACACTGGTAAGGTATATGGTACCTTCACACATATTGGTGAGTGGACTGACAATACTCAGACTTTCAACATCGTTGAGGCTGTCGGCTCAAAGGCTACACTCGGTATCAGATATACTGCCAGCGAATTTTTCCCTTGCGGTACATTCTGTATCAAGAAACTCATGATTGTATCAAAATAGTTAGTAGGTTGATTTCAGGTTGTGGCTATAGTTACAGCTAGGCCACAACCTTTTTATTTTTGCCATGAGAAAGATAACATATATATTTATTTCAGTTGCACTCTTCGTATTCTCATCATGCGGTAACAAGACTGCTGAAGGACTAGCAGAAAGAATAGTTCCTACGTATGCCCGGAATATAAAGTTCAAGACTCTGCAGTCTGCTGATGGAAAAGATTACTTTGAGCTTTTTATGCGGGGCGATCGCCTTATAATCAAAGGAAATAACGCCGGCTCGATGGCTGTTGGCCTTAACTACTATCTAAAAAACTATTGTAATACAACTGTCTCATGGTATGACTTCAATCCTGTTTCCGTGCCGCAGTCAATGCCCGCTGTGGAGCAAAGGGAACGTCATTCTGCATTGTGCCCGGATAGGTTTTTCCTGAACTATTGCACATTCGGATACACCTTCTGCTATTGGACGTGGAAGGAGTGGGAGAGGTTCATCGACTGGATGGCCCTTAATGGTGTGAATTTGCCGTTGGCCATCACAGGACAGGAGGCTGTATGGTTGGAGGTCTGGAAGGAAATGGGTATGCAGGAAGCTGATGTGCTGGATTATTTTACAGGACCTGCACACCTTCCATGGCAGCGCATGGGCAATATAGACAAATTTGACGGTCCGCTCACCATTGAGTGGATTGACTCTCAGGCTGAACTGCAGAAAAAGATCGTGGAGAGAGAACGCAGCTTCGGTATGAGACCGGTACTTGGTGCATTTGCCGGACATGTACCGGAGCAGATAGCTCTCAAAGAACGATATTATTGTTGTAACTGGCTCGGGTCAGATGAGTACAAGACATTTTTCATCTATCCTTCAGAGGATATCTTCGGTGAAATACAGAAAAGGTATCTTGAAACTCAGGAGAAACTGTTCGGAACAGATCATGTCTATGCGGCAGACCTGTTTAATGAAATGGCCCCACCAAGTTGGGAACCGGATAGTCTGGCCTGCATATCTTCAAAGATGTATGAAAGCATAGACGATGTGGATCCCGGTGCGGAATGGATACAGATGGGCTGGATGTTCCTGAGTAGCCAGAACATGTGGACAAAAGAAAGAATTCAGGCCTATCTCAACGCATGTCCGTCTGGTAAGGTAAAGATCCTTGATTATAGAGGTGAGTATAATGAGGCTTGGGAAAGAACCGAAAATTTTTTCGGTGCACCGTTCATCTGGTGTTATCTCGGAAATTTCGGTGGAAATCATAATATAGAAGGCTCTCCGAGAGATATCCAGTCACGCATTGCCAAGGTCATGGCACAGGCAGAGAACTGCAGCGGAATCGGTTGCGTTCCCGAGGGATTGGATGTAAATCAAGAGATATATGAGTATGTTTTTGAGAATGCGTGGAGCTTCGTCAAGCCGGTAGAGGATTGGGTGACACTTGTTGCCGACACTCATTTCGGCGGCGTGAGTGATTCATTTAGAGATGCCTGGAAATCAATGGCAGACAGCGTTCTGTTTACTTATAGCAATACCAGAGGAACTCTCGTCAATCTTCGTCCATATCTGTTCAAACCATCCATCTGGACGGGCGATTCAGACTATTTCTATGATAATGTAACCTTGTACAGAATCTGGGGTAAGATGCTTGAAGATACCTCCGGTTCCGAACTTTACAAGTTTGATGTCATTAATGTGGCACGTCAGGTCATGGGTAATCTGTTCAAGGATCTTAAAAATGACTATATCTATGCTGCTTCAATAAGAGACTATGATCAGATGCATAAGCTGAGAGGCATGATGATGGAACTGCTGGATGATCTTGATCTGCTCCTGTCAAGCCGTCCGGAGTTTTCTCTTGAGAAATGGATAGGCGATGCTCGACGTTGGGGTGTCTCCGACGGTTGTGCTGATGAATATGAAAAAAACGTCAGACATCTTCTTACTGTCTGGTATGACTGTGGTTTTGAAACTCTCGATGACTATGCTAACAGAAATTATTCCGGTCTGACTCGAACTTATTACAAGACTAGATGGGAGATGTTCTGTGATGAGATCGAGCGGACAGTCGCTGTTGGAAAAAGATTCGATCAGGACTCCTTCGACAAAAAGATGTGGGATGCCGGTATCTCATGGTGCGACAGTGTCGGATTGGATGAACTAGAGCAGACTTCAAACATGTCCCCAGCTCAGCTGAGCCTTATGATGTATGATAAGTATGGTCGTTTCATAAAACAGATGGATAAGTGTAATCTGAAAAATGCTTTCGCTCAAACCGAGTATTATTCCTATGCTAACTCTGTTTTGACACGAAGACCAAAGGTTGTGTTATTAGGCGATTCCATCACTCAGAACTGGTATACTCTTGACGAAAAGTTCTTTGATGAAAATAATTTTGCAGGCAGAGGAATCAGTGGTCAGACATCAGCCCAACTCTTGTCCAGATTTCGTTCAGATGTGGTGAACCTGCATCCGGAATATGTGGCTATTCTGGTGGGAATCAACGACTTTGCTATGAATCGGGGTGAAATACCAGCAAAAGATATCCTGGATAATGTCATATCTATGTGTGAACTTGCCAAGATAAATGGTATAAAGCCTATATTATGCTCACTTGTACCTTGTCGAAAAATAGGCTGGTTACCTCAAAGAAACAATATTGCAGAAGAGGTCATAGCGTATAACGGTCAACTGAAGGATTATGCGGTCAGGAATGGCATTCCATATGTGGATTATCATACTCCTATGGCAGACATCGACGGAGGACTCAAGCCGCAATATAATTACGACGAGGTTCATGTGACTGTGCAGGCTTACCGAAAGATGGAGGAAATTTTCTTAAAGAAACTTTCTGAACTGGATTAATTTGATGCTGAAGGCTGTATCATACTCTATCAAACTATAACTCAAAGACGCTTAGTGATTGACCTTGAAAATCGAACTCTAATAGACCCTGATGGACTGTAAGACGGTAATCAAAAATAACTGTTAGTTAATCTGTTGTTCATTTTTGAGACCGTGTTTGAAAATCAATGAGTTACAAAACATACTATAGCCCCTGGGGAGCACAAAGGCGGTTTAAAAACCGCCTTTTTTATTTTACGTTGAGCCCTTTTTGGGGGATAAAAATGGCATTACTACATAAAAAAAGAGGATGACTGAAAAGTCACCCTCGGTAGTAGCGGGAGGAGGACTCGAACCTCCGGCCTCCGGGTTATGAGCCCGACGAGCTACCAACTGCTCTATCCCGCGGTATTGGACTGCAAATATACGGCGATTTTTTAAAACTGCAAAAAATTATTGCAAAAAGTTCAAGATTCCATTTACATCATCCTTTGAAAACGACTCCTGCTGACCGGAAGAAAGGTTCTTGATGTTGATCACTCCCCTTTCAACCTCATCCCCGCCGACAATAGACAGGAAAGGAATGGACTTTTTGTCCGCATAGTCAAACTGCTTCTTCAACTTGGTCTGCTCCGGATAGATTTCGCAGGCAACACCGGCTTCACGAAGTGTCCTTACAACCGGAAGGAGATACTTGAGTTCGTCAGAACCCATGTTGGCGAAAAGAAGTCTTGTTGTCGATGTCACCTCCGAAGGGAACTTGTCAAGACCCTTAAGCACATCATAGATACGGTCCGCACCGAAAGATATTCCCACACCTGACATGTTCGGAAGGCCGAATATACCTGTAAGATTGTCGTAACGTCCTCCACCACAAATACTTCCTATCGCGAAATCCTTTGCCTTCACTTCAAAGATGGCACCTGTATAATAGTTCAATCCCCTTGCAAGAGAAAGATCTATCTCGACATCATGTCTGATACCTACGGAGTCGATGAAGCCGAAAAGTTCTTCGAGTTCATCAAGGCCCTTGAGTCCTGTCTCGGAAGAAATTCCGGACACGGAATTTCCACTCATGAGGCCTCTCATCACAGAAAGCTTTTCCTGCGTAGTTCCAGACAGAGTCAGAATCGGTCTGATGACTTCTATCGCCTCAGGAGTCAATCCCTTCTCAGCCATTTCCGCTTCCACAGCTTCAATACCGATCTTGTCGATCTTATCGATGGCTACTGTGATATCTACCACCTTTTCAGGAAAACCGCAGATCTCTGCCATACCTGTGAGCACCTTACGGTCGTTTATCTTTATGCAGACATTGACATCAAACAAAGTGAACACCCTGTCTACAATCTGTACGAGTTCGAGTTCATTCAACTGTGATGTGGATCCGATGACATCCACATCACACTGATAAAACTCTCTGTAGCGTCCCTTCTGAGGTCTGTCAGCACGCCATACCGGCTGAATCTGGAACCTCTTGAACGGGAATGATATCTCATTCTGATGCTGAACCACAAATCTCGCAAAAGGCACTGTGAGGTCATATCGCAGACCTTTCTCACAAACCTTAAGGGACAGGGCCTTGCTGTTATATGAATCCTCGGTACCCTCAATCCTGTAATCATCGTAAGGAATCCGTGAAAAGGCATCTCCGGAATTAAGGATTCTGAAAAGAAGCTTATCACCTTCCTCACCATATTTTCCCAGGAGGGTGCTGAGGTTTTCCATGGACGGAGTCTCTATCGGAGCATATCCGTAAGTCTTGAAAACGGAACGGATGGTGTCGAAAATATAGTTTCTGCCGGCCATTTCAGCTGGTCCGAAGTCTCTTGTTCCCTTTGGAATCGATGGTTTCTGCGCCATAAGTCTACAATATTATCGTTATAAGGACGCAAATATAGTGAAAAGTGGTCAATCGTCAATCTCAATCAATTGGAAATTCGAGTTGAACTTAAGTTCAAGACGGTTTGTGAGC
>JAGAKH010000028.1 GCA_017625725.1 Bacteroidales bacterium
ACAATCACTTGACCGAGTGCCGTTTCATGCAAACGGTACGGTCGCAGCACATCATTGATGCAGATGAGTTAAAGGCTCAGTTCTGCGAATTTGACCTGCTCTTGCAGGAGTTCCTCTTCAGCGATGCCGGATATCTCGGTATCGACCGTACTTTCAACGACCTGCTTTTTGACCTTCGGTATTTCGGAAGGAAAAAAGGGGGACGGATCTTCATTATTTCATAAAGAAATCGCAAGAAAAACTGACGATTTATCTCCGTCAGAACGAGAAAAGACTCTCGTATCCGGATCTATTCACTCCGCTGACACCTCCGGCAGCATCACCTTTACATTGGAGCCTCAAGGCTGTATGTCTCTCTGAAATTCTCGTGGCTCTGGATCTGGATTCGGCCATCACTCTCTCAAATGGAACAATTGCACCCTTTGCCGAGGTCGTGAGAGAGTTCGAGAGATTCTTCAACATCAAGCTCGGTGACCCTCGTAATGTGAAACGAAACATTCTGGACAGGAAGATAAAAAGCACCTCCTATCTGACCACGCTTCGCAACCGAATAGAAAAGAAGGTCGAATAATCAGTGCTGAATATCAGCCTATTATAAGGAAAACTACTATGCGTGTATATACACGTGTATAGTTTTCCTTATTTCGACTATTGACCTTTGCAAGCGAGAAAAACGAAGCAAGAATGAAACTACAACCAATCCTTGACGACATCCAGAATGGACTGAATATTCTCCAGCAAAAGGTGAATATTATCCGGACTCTGGATACCGGAAAATTCTATGAAGTGGATGTTCAGATGACCAGAAAGGAAGCTGCGGAATTCATCGGCAGATCAGTCCGGCAGGTGGACAGACTGTGCGATGAGCATAAGATCAAAAGGATCTATGTGGGAGGAAGTGTTCGCATACTCAAAAGCAGTCTTCTGGAATACAAAGGACTTGTGTTGCAGCAGGACTGCAAGAGCGAAATGAGCGAAATCGAAAGACTCTATCAAAAGTATCTCTGATCCCATGAACTATCTGACTGAAATCAAACTATTCTACGATTGGCTGGAGACTCATGATCTCACTCCATCCGGAATCGCCCTCTGGCATGCCTTGATGTTCATTGCCAACAGATGCGGATGGAAAGAGAAGTTTGCAGCATCAAACTCAATTCTTGAGAGTCGCACCCAGATGCCTCGGACAACGATATACAGAGCAAGGAAACGCCTTCAAAGTTTCGGACTAATTGATGTTTTTCCTCAAGGGAGCAACAACTCATCGCTCTACACACTTCACTCATTGAAGGGCGTTCTTGCGTTCCAAAACAACGGACAAAATGAAACGCAGAATGAAACACACAATGAAACACAGCCAGCCGAAAATGGCAATCATGCGTTTCAGAGTGCGTTTCAGAGCGAAACACCTATCCTAAACTATACAGATCTTCTTAAGAAAAAAGAAAACAAGAAAAGAAAAAAGAACGGTAGTGCCTCTTCGAAAAAAGGAAAAGAAAAAAGTTCCGCCAAAAAAGAAAAGGAAAAGGCATTCAGCATTGATCAGTGGGTCAAGACCATAGACAGTCCTTGGCGAGAACTGATGCTGCTGTGGCTGGAATACAAGCGTGTACGCAAGGAGAGTTACAGGAGCGAGATTGGTGCAAAGAGCTGTCTTACCCGCCTCAAGAAACTCTCCGGAGAGAATCCAGCGATCGCCCAACAGATCATTGAGACAAGCATGGCAAACAACTGGGCTGGGCTCTTCGAACTCAAACAACCATCTGCAAGCAGACCTCAATATGGCCAGCGAATCGGTCAGATCATTCAGAGCGATGATCAAGCAAGACGACAGAGGATGATGGAGAAACTCCGTAACGCAGGAAACAATAAACCAGATAATAACGACTGATATGGAAACAATGGCAATCGAACAACTTATCCAGCAGATGATCAAGGAGAAGCACATCACTCCAAGGCAGAAATGGTGCTGGAGATGGGGCAAGACCTCGCAGGAGTGCAAGGCTCTCTTCACTCGGATATTCATGCAGGTGGATGACACCATTGACGACTTTGTGTGGCTTCCGGAATACGATCAGATCGTGGATTGGATGACCAACACCAACGACAAGGGACTGATGCTGATGGGCGATTGTGGTCGTGGGAAGAGTCTAATTCTGAATTATGTCCTTCCTGTGCTCTTCCGGCTGCATGAACGCAATGTAAGACCAGTACACGCACAAGACCTTGGACGGTTATTCCCGAACAGTCTGTGTAATGAGACCTATCTGGACAGACTTCTGCGGACGAGTTTCCCGATCATTGACGAGGTCGGTGTTGAGCCGATGATGAATGACTATGGAGAAAAGACCGAAGGACTGAACATGATCCTCAATGCTGCCGAGAGATACCACCGTCCGGTATTCATATCCACCAATCTCACCGAACTGCAATTGCTTGACCGCTATGGGGAGAGAACAGTCGACAGACTTGCCCATCTCTGCCGGACAGTTCATTTCAAAGGAGACAGCCTACGCAAATAATCAAAACACATATACCATGATTGAAATCACAATTGTATCGCTCGTTTACAACTATGCTTTGAGCGACTTCCAGACCATTATTCCTCCGACTACCCACGTGCCAAACGGCTATGTCGGAGTAGCACCCCAGATCGACAAAAAGGATGCAGAAATCTTCATCAATAAGATGCACCTCAAGTATGTCAAAGGCCGAAAGACAGGTCGCTTTCCGACTCCGGAGATCGTAAAACTCGAACTTGAACTGTTCATGAAGCTCAAGGACTACAAGCAGAAGCTGGTATGAGAGAATGGAGAGTCGTGTTCGTGCTGACCAATGGAAAGAAGAAGTATGCCACGCACGATGGCGAGATTCTGCTCTTTGAGAAGCCTGATCTGGATGCCTTGTTCACAAACTTCGAGAAGTATGAGAGGTTTGTCTTCACAGAGGATCTGCAAGACTTTGACTTCACAATCGAGGAACTAAAGAAGCGACATCCGTATGAGAGGCGGTTTGTCAGAGTCAAGAATATTGTTCTGGAGGATCCTCTCACTCCGGAGAAAAAGACCACACTGAAATAATGCCTGTAATCAAAAAGACCAGACACAGACCTTGGATGCCGGAAAGAAAGCCTTTCGAGGGATACAGGCATCACAACACACAATTCTATCAGAGCACTCCTTGGAGAAAGCTCCGGAAGATGAAGCTGGATCAAGATCCCATGTGTGAAATATGCCAGCAGCAGGGAAAGCTGACACCTGCACAGATGGTTGACCATATCGTCCCGATCAACAAAGGCGGTGCACCGCTGGATCTGGACAACCTGCAGAGCCTCTGCAATGCATGCCATGCGACCAAGTCAGCAAAGGATAAGTAACAATCAGCAAAGGAGGTACTATGGATTAAAAACGGATGAAGAGAGAAGTGGCTGGAAGAACTATTAATCACCCTTTGTGGAGCTTAATGGTTGCAAGCACATATTCCACATTCATTTTACCCAGCCACTTCTTTTTATCCTCACCTCCACTTCAAGCATCATGAGAACAACATTAAAACTTTCAGAAATAGTCAACGAATGGATCTCAACTCTGGACTGCCTTCCTGCATCAAGGGCGGACTACCGGAGGAAGATCGAGATCTGGCATCGCTGGCTCTCATCACAGGGAGTCGATCCGAGAAGTCCTACCAGAACTCACATCGTTCTGTACAAGCAGTACCTTGCCGAGCAAGGTAAGAGCATCTTCACAGTCAACGGCTATGTGACCGTTGTCAAATTGTTCTACAAATACTGCAGCAGCCAGAGATATTATGAGGACATCGGCTCCGGCATAAAGAGCAGCTTCCGGCAGAGGGAGCACTACAAGCATCCTCTCACACGTGAGCAATCGGTGGATCTGGTCGCTGCCATTGACACGACAAACATCATCGGCAAGCGTGACAAACTGATGATCCTGCTGATGCTTGCCAACGGGCTACGCACATGTGAAGTTCAGAGAGCCAACATCGGAGACTTTGATATGGTGGAAGGACGGCCAGTGTTGCATATCCAACGCAAAGGCTGCATTGACAAGCATGACATCGTGGC
>JAGAKH010000005.1 GCA_017625725.1 Bacteroidales bacterium
AAGACAAAACACACGACACTCTGGCAGAAATTCATCAGCCAGTTCAAGAGTTTCATGATCATCGTGCTGATATTCGCCGCAATCATATCCGGTATCACTGGATATATGAATGGTGAAGGCATCACAGACGCACTGATCATTCTTGTAATCCTCATAGCGAATGCCATCATTGGCGTATTCCAGGAGGCTAAAGCCGAAAAATCTTTGGATGCACTTGAGAAACTTTCTGCTCCTCATTGCAAGGTGATCCGTGACGGTGAGACTAAAATCATCGAATCAAGGGAGTTGGTTGTCGGAGATATCGTAGTCATAGAGACCGGAGACAATGTTCCGGCTGACTTACGTCTTATAGAATCAGTCAATCTGAAGATTCAGGAGGCGGCTTTGACGGGCGAATCCGTACCTGTGGAAAAAGATGCGGACGCTGTTCTTCCGGAGGACGCTTCGATCGGAGACCGTATAAATATGGCTTATAGTTCCTGCAGCGTGACATACGGACACGGTAAGGGTGTGGTTACAGCCATTGGAAATCAGACCGAAGTGGGAAAGATAGCTTCGATGATCCAGTCTGTTCCTGATATGCGTACTCCAATGCAGATCCGGCTCGACAAATTGGGAAAGACACTTGCTGTCATCTGTCTTGTCGTGTGTATAATAATCATGGTCATAGGATTATGCTATGGCAGAAATCTTCTGGAAATGTTCATGACTGCCGTCAGTCTCGCTGTCGCTGCCATTCCTGAAGGACTTCCTGCTGTCTCTACTGTTGTCCTTGCCCTTGGAGTCCAGAGACTTGCGAAGCAGAATGCCATTGTCCGCAATCTTCCTTCGGTAGAGACACTTGGAAGCACGACTGTAATCTGCTCCGACAAGACAGGTACATTGACTCAGAACAAGATGACTGTGACACACATCTATGCTGCAGGAAATCTTTCCGATACAACAGCAGACAGCCCTGTCATCAATGAACTTCTGAAGATGTCTGTACTTGCCAATGATGCTGTCCTTGGTTCGGACGGCGTAGCCATAGGAGATCCTACTGAAACAGCATTGATAGATGCAGGAGTCAGATATCTGATAGACAAGAACTCTCTCAAAAAAGCCCTGCCGCGAATCGCTGAGATTCCGTTCGATTCCGAAAGAAAACTGATGACAACAGTACATCAGAATAATGATGAGGACTTCCTGGTCGCTGTCAAAGGAGGACTTGACGAACTTCTTGCAAATTGTACCAGGATAAATGATGGAATCACCATCAGACCAATAACAGAAAAAGATATTGATGATATCCACAAGGCCAATATGGAAATGGCGTCTCAGGCCCTTCGTGTCCTTGCTGTCGGATATAAGACTATTTCTTCGCTGCCTGTCGTCTTCACTCCAGCCACAATCGAGAAAGACTTCATATTCCTTGGAATGGTCGGTATGATCGATCCTCCTCGTGAAGAAGCAAAGGAGGCTGTACGCAGATGCAAGGAAGCAGGTATAAAGCCTGTGATGATAACGGGAGACCATAAGATTACGGCGACTGCCATAGCGAAAAGTCTTGGAATCATTACAACTGGCGACTGCGTGCTGACAGGAACAGATGTCGAGATGATGAGCGACGGACAGTTGAAGGAGATGGCCGGTAATGTGGCAGTATTTGCACGTGTCGCTCCGGAACATAAGGTCCGTATAGTCAATGCGTTCCAGAGTAGTGGCAATGTTGTGGCGATGACAGGTGACGGAGTGAATGATGCCCCTGCATTGAAACTCGCGGATATAGGTGTTGCGATGGGAATCACAGGAACAGATGTAGCAAAGGAGGCTGCCGATGTCGTTCTGACTGATGACAATTTTGCGACAATCGTATCATCCGTGCGTGAAGGCCGAAGGATATATGACAATCTGATGAAGTCGATCCAGTTCATGATATCTACAAACCTAGGTGAAATCGTCCTCCTTCTGATTGCGGTACTGGCAAACCTCGACATGCCTCTGCTTCCGATCCAGTTGCTCTTCATCAACCTCGTGGGAGACTCGCTGCCTTCTCTTGCGTTGAGTGTAGATCACGCCGACAAGGATATAATGAAACGCAAACCTATAGACCCTAACCAGGGAATATTCACAAAGCAT
>JAGAKH010000029.1 GCA_017625725.1 Bacteroidales bacterium
CCATAAGCAATGTCAAGCTTTCCTCCCAGATTGTCGTTGACATATCTGATGACCTGTACAGCCTGATCATCCACTGATGTGAACTCGGTATGCCGGCCAAGCGTGAAACCATCGACCTGAGCCGCAATGATATGAAACCTATCTTCCAGCATGCTGATCAGAGGCAGGAAAATCTCGTATGAGACTCCCAGGCCCGGGATCAGAAGCAGGGTTGGTGATCCGATATTGCCGAAGGTCTTAAAATCCATAGAGTTCTATAAAGAATCCCGATTTATCTGTTTGTTATTCTTTCGTGAAAATGTATACAGCCACTGTTGGCAGAATGACCAATAGCAGCAGAGTGATCTCCACCAAGGCATACGACCCGAAATAGTCGACCAAGGTCTGGAATTTCAGGATTCCGTCAACCAGCAGGACAAGGAGGGTAAACCAGCAGATTCCAAATATAGCTGCAAACTTGAGCTTTCTTTTCTTCAGTTTCATCTTGTCAGATAGGCTTTATTCCTTGATTTCCTTTGGCAGCATCCCGCACAGTGCATCTTCTCTGATGACCTTGGGGGCTGCCTTCCCCGCCAGTATCAACACCTTCTTCCCGTTACGGTAGATATGAAGCTGTCGTGCACGGACGACAGCAGTCAGCTCCGGATCCTCCTGCATGGAAGTCCAAAGACCATGATAGATTCCGTCATCTTCGAGGAGTTTCTTCTGAAGATGGGAACACATATTCGATGTATCTATGGATTCTATAATCATACTGTTGTCTGAATCGGCTTTCACCTTTGTCTAAGAGCGGCCATTATGTAGTGTACACTTACGATTTATCGGTGTAAAATTACAAAATATGAGTGAGAAATAAAATCTTATCTTGGCTTCACTTATTTGTATTCGCAAATGTAGATTCCTCTTCCGGGCACATTTAAGAGTCACATACGATTGTGGAAGAATCTCACCCTGCTATTTGTAAAAGAGCCTTGAATCCAATGCGAATTCAAGGCTTGATAAGTTGGAGGAGAAAGCCCCTCCTTCTGGCAGCGAATCCTCGGATCCTGTCCTACGAATCGCTATGATAAAGGTATGTCTTCTTGATTTGAAAGCATAATTTCTGCAAGACTTGCAGATTATAAAGAGTAATCAAGTCTCATGATTTTTACCGGCCTTTCATCGCCTTTGTAGAGCTCGCTCAGCCAGTTTACGTCTCCTGTGTCCCGGAATCCGCATTTTTCCATCACTTTTCCGGAAGCAGGATTATCTACGAAGTGGTCTGCCCATAACGTAAAAAATCCCTTTGTGTTGAAGCAATATTCAATCATCTCACGCAACGCTTCGGTGCAGTATCCTTGATTCCAGAAAGGCTTTCCGATCCAGTAGCCTACCTCTGCTTCACCTTCAGCAATGCCGATGTTGCTCTCGTTGTGGTCATAGTAACCCATGCATCCGATCAGCTGGCTGGTTTCCTTCAATACCAAAGCCCATACATGGTCGCTATTGAATACGGTATTGATGATCTCGAGGCTTTCTTCTACTGATTTATGCGGTGGCCATCCTGCTCGTGGACCGACATCTGGATCTGATGCAAGTAGGAATAACTCTTCTGCATCAGATTCTCTCCATGGACGGAAGACAAGACGTTTGGTTTCAATCATATTTATCTCAATGCGTACTTTGCAATGATACGGCCGATCTCAAGGATGTCTGATGAACCCTTGAACTCGAAACGGACACGGCCAACACCACTATAGTAAAGATCAAGTTCGCTTTCCAGATCGAATGTACCGGCAGTCTCTACCGAGTACGCAGTGATCTTCGAGTATGGAAGTGTCGTGAAGTCCTTCTTCTTTCCTGTGATTCCCTGAACGTTCACAGCAATCACTCTCTTATTTGTGAATACGACATGATCTCTCACGTCCTGATAGCATCCGATGATCTTCTCGTCCTCGATCAGGATATCTCGCATCTCGGAGTCGAACTTGGAAGCGTCGGTCTTCTTAAGCTTAAAGACGCTTGCATTGCTGAAGTCAATCATACTATGTGGAATTATTTGGTTACTATAGGCTTGCCATCTGCATCAATGAGCGGAGTCAGGCCTGCGCCATAGCCGGATCTGACAAAGAGATAGTTCACACCGGTCTTTTTGTCGACGATGATTGTGGCGTCAGTCATGAATGCGCTTTTCTCTGCGTTCTTGAATTCGAATCTCTTATCCATAATATTAATCTTTAATTCTGAATGACAATGGTTCATCCCATTTGCGGTCAAAGTATATGGTTGATGAAAGCTCTTCCTTGTTGTATATCACTGACCAGAGAGTCTCTTCTTCATATGAAGCCTCCTTCAGTGCCTGAATTCCTTCTTCCTGTGTCTTGAAACCGGAATGCATCTCGGTAAGCTTGGCAAATCTCCTAAATGACTCTCCTGTCATAGTGGATTCAAGAGGTTCGGCCAGACAGTGATTCGTGACGATGTCGGTTTCTGTGACCCTCATCTGACCGTTCTTCCACTCGACCACAACATTATGGTTATTGATGTCTGAAATGGCAAGGTGGTGAGCAGCATTCACTGATGGGAATACATCATATTCTGAGAGCAGCTTGACGGCTTCCTCGGTATCCTTTGCATAATCTAGGACCAGTCTTATCGCAGCGACAATAGTAAGGTCTGCCTTGTCTGTGTCAGGCACTTCAGTAGATCCGTCAATCTCGATAAGGTCAGAAACGCATAGTCCTTTCTCATTCATGCCATCCAGAGGAACGTAAATGGATGCAAGTGCGACCATTCCGTCCATTCCTGCTATCGGGTGCCAGTCCTCTCCCATGCCAAGGAAAGCAAATCCGGTAGTCGAGATGGAAGCATATCCGTCGTCTGGGTATGTCTTTATAATTGCGTAATGGCTCTTTGAGTTCCAGTCGAAATTCCTGCAGAATAGAGCATCGGACGCAATTGTGCTGCATCCGCCTGCCGGAGTCTGTGCGCCGGTCATTATGTATCCTTTCGACAGGAATCCTGCAATGTATTCAGCCATCTGGGCATCAGTCTTGGATCCACCTTGTTCAAGAAAAGCCTTGAAACCGTAATCTCCTCTGTACTCGAAAGTATAGACCCTGTCCTTGATCATCTTAAGTGACTTGATGGCCTTGAGCTCATCGCCGAACATCTGCCATCCTCCATATACGAAGACTCCAAAGCCGATTGCCATGAGCAGTCCTATAATTCCAAGAATTCGTTTGACAGTAATTTTCATTATGTTCTTTTGGTTAAAAATTTATGTAAAGGTACACTTTAATGAGGAGAAATGAAAGCTAGTCTCGGCTTCACTCATTTGTATCAGCAAATGTAGATTCCTCTTCCGGACACATTCAAGAAGCTCATTCTGCTAATCCGTCAAAATCTCCACGCACGCTGTGGTAGTATTTTGGCGGATTTTCTTGTCTGTTGTCCTCATCGGCCCTCTCGGGTGCTTCACAAATGAAGTTGAACCCGATAACGGATAACATTATGAATAGAATTCATCAGAAGATGTCCTTGGATCAGAAGATACAGACGCTCAAGGAGGATTTCCTGGACAGAGACCAGACGACGTTCGTCAAGATCAGAAGAACCGGAAGACTTGGATGGGAGAGCTCGATCCCTGAAGGAACACCGTATTCCGACTATATGCTTTCACCAGCCTCTGACGAGGAGCTGATCAAGAATTCCTACCGCCTTGCAGAGGACATGATCAAGGTCATGGACACACCGTTCAAGGTACGTGTGAGAATCTCTCCGGATGGATCCAGGACTGACGGCAAGACAGTATGGGTAGCCACTGAGGTATTCGACGATACGGACCTTCCGATAGGTAACCGCATCG
>JAGAKH010000030.1 GCA_017625725.1 Bacteroidales bacterium
ACAGTCTTTCTTTCGGCAGGAGATCTTCCGGCTTTATGCTTTCGAGTCTTTTGAGTTCTTTCTGCAGTTTCTCAATCTCTGCATTGCAGGCAGCAATGTCATCAACAGTGCTTTCCGGCAGGAGCTTCTTCTTTTCAAGGGCAGCGATCTTATTCTTCAGTTCGTTGAGGATTCCTCCCTGCTGATCCGCTTCAAGCGACACACCTTTAAGTGCATCCTCCATCTGTTGTGCTATTTCAGCAGCTTCCTGCTCTGCCCTTGCCTTGTCACTGATAGCCTTCTTGGTGCGATTGATCGCTTCGACCAGAGCCTGCTCCTCCATCTTCAGTTCCCTCATTCGCTTGGGCTTGTTTACGACAAATGTGAGATTAGGGATCACTCCACGACCTTTTATCCACTGCTGCTCGTTTTGCGTCATCGCCTGCAGCCTACGGTTTTCTTTTAGGTTGCTTTCGAGTGTACGAAGCGACAGATTCTCATATTTTGTTGCCATCGAATCTATCATCTCTTCCTGCTTGTTCTTCGCATAAACGAATGCAGCTCCGAGAGCGAGTATCGCAGAAACGACAAGACCGACAGGAGAAAGTATCGCAGTGAATCCCATTGACAACATCGGAAGGATCTTCATGACTCCGCCAAGGGCAAGTAACAGCGGTCCGATTGCAGCAGCAAGTCCGGCTACTGCAACTGTTATCTTCAGTGCTACGGGATTCATGTTCTGCATGGCAATTACGACCTTCATCAGTGCCTTTGACAGCTGATCTACCAGAGGGAGCATTACATTCCCGATTTTCTCCATCAGATCTCCCCAAGCATTCTTGAGTTGTTGTGCTGCCCCAAGTCCTACTTTTGCTGCCTGCTGTGCTTGCCCTCCATACTGTCGTTCCAGTTCATCCAGAATGACACTTTGTGCTTCAGCAAGGCGGTTTGTCTTGGCAAGGTGGTTGATCACTTCTTTCTGTTGTTCGCTGAATTGTATTCCGGAACGAGACAGGGCAGACAGGTTCTTTACAGGGTCATTGAGTGCTTTACCTAACTGAATTGATGCTGACTTGAGATCTCCGTCAAGGACGGTGGCCAGATCAAGTGCGACTGTCTGTGTCCTTTTGAAGTTTTCTCCTGCAATATTGGTAAAGGTAAGCAGCTGTGCAGTGGCGTTATTGAGTATAGTCTCATCTCCGAACAGAGTCTTTCCCTGCAGTTCGGATGCAAAGTCTTTTAACTGCTGGAAGTTTAGCCTTGCAGCTCCGCTTGTAGATTTTATTGCCTGCTGAACTTTTGCTTCAGCCTTGAGCTGGGTGTCAGCAAGGGCAAGTGAAGCCCCGCCAAGAGCCATCAGAGGAGCCGTCAACTTCATGGAGAGAGTCTTGCCCACATTGGTGAGCTTCTTCTCCAACCCAGCGAGACCTTTCTCCACCTCCTTGGCTTTCTGCTGGAACTCATACGAGTCAGCACCGATCTTTATCAGCAGATCTGCAATTCTTCTGGACATGATTCATTAAGGTTTATGTTTCTGGAACAGCTCCCATCCGGCTATTACATCAGTGATGACGGCAGGAGTTCCATTTTCGACTTTTGACATTGCACTTACAATGAGGATCATTGTCTCCCGATCTTCGAATGGCACGATGTCGTCCGGAGACAGATCAACGGATGCAGCGACTGTGCAGATATAACTTTCCGTACTGTTCTCCACAGGTGGAGCATATCGGCTTATGATCTGCCGGATGGTCTTGAGCCCTCTCTTGTAGTAGTAATGGTGTAGCAGGACAAATACCGCCCGATATCCCCAATCCATTGATTCGAACTGCTTGAACGCTCTGTCTTGAGACGGGACGATCTCTCCAAGGTACTTTGTCTTGGATATCCGGATATTGCATGGATTGCAGTTCCGCAGCCCTCGTGGGAGTAGTTTAGTGGCGTTTGTCATGACTCTTGTCTTTTTTCTGGTTTAGTTCCTTCTGAAGCAGCAGTACTGGACATTCCTCCGGAGGAGTCTTGCATTTATATGCCTGCCGGATAATCCGTCTGCCTTGATTGATCTCGACATCCTTGTGCTCTATGATTATCTCCAGCTTGTCGACTTTGGCTTCGAGTTTCTCGACCCTGCCGTCCAGACGGGTGATCTGTTCGGACTGAATGGCGACCACCTGCTCGGTGTTCTTGATCTCCGCAGAGTCCGCTTCTGCTGCTTCCTTGCGTTTCTTGCTTTTGAAGAATATAAGTGTACCCAGCAGACCGCTGGCAAGGATGAAGTTTAGGATGATGCTGATTGTTTCCATAGGTTATGATTGTTTGATGTATTTATAGATCGCTCCACCTCTGACGATATACAGGTCTCCGTAGATGATAAACAGCCCATGCACATCCTCATCAGTCCGGTGGATGTTTTTTACATATTTTGTCGTTCCGGAGTGGATGTCATAGACAGCGACCTCTTCATAGTAACGTGCCACCATAGACAGGTTGTGGTCGCAAAGAGAAGCATATTCTCCAAGCACATCCAGCTGTGTGAATTCCTCAATGGAAGTCCTTTCAAAGAGAAGGATCTTGTCATCGTAGGCATTGGCAATGAGGTAGTGGTCAGACACAGAGATCGTTTCCATTGACTCTCCCACGAGGTCGTGCCCTCCGATCCGGTAGAGTCTGGTATCGCATATGTGACTTTCACCGTTGGTGAGATTGATCACAATGGCATTCTCGCCTCTGCATACAGATTGGGCAGTTCCGTTGAGGGCAGCGTATGACTTACTGTCGTAGGTTGCAGTGCCCGTCCTGCTGTAGCTGCCGGAGGTGTTTATTTCTGGCCTTGTAAGATAGACATATGGGGCTGTATAGTTCGCTCCTACTCTGGCAGTCTTGTACAGAAGTACAAAGTATCCATCCATGAATGTAGCCCAGCCATTATAGAGTCCTGTATCATAATCGTCTGTGGTGAGAGTTCTCTGGATTATTCCTCTGTGATCCATATACTGGAACGTGCCGTTCTGCTCCACGATGAATCCGTTGTCTGCCGAGAACAGATTGAAAGAGGAGGATGATGAAAACACTTCTCGGAGTGTTCTTGAGATGGAGTCAAAGAGGATGATCCGGTTAGTGGTTGTCTGTATAAGAATGTAGTTCATGCACCGGATGACCTTCTTGACCGAGAAGTCGAATGTAGCTACGCATATGCAGTCGTCTCCAGCTGCAGGTGTGTCTGTCTCAAACAGCCGAGGCATTTCCACCAGCTCGCTGTTATAGGTGTCGTCTAGGGCATTCAGTTCTATGGAATTAACGAGGTATCCGGTCTTGGTAAATATCCCGTCCTTGATGACCGTATTCAGATCCACATGCAGTTTTGTGAAGATGTCTCCGGTTATCCTCCTGCTTGGGAGCTGCATGAATCGCAGAGCCTGCATGACCAGATGGCCGATGAGTGTCTCATGGTCGCTGCGTCCTCTGGTGTGCCACAGCCTTGTCGGAGTTCCGTCAGTGTACAGGTAATACAGTGAGTATAGCAGGTGGTCGTTTGGAATGTCCGGAATGTCACTGATAGGGAGGCTGATGCTCAGATCTGTATTGTTGGCAGCATTAATGAGAATTTCCTCAGACAGTCCGTCCTCATACAACTCTCCGGCATCAATCCGTAGAGTCATCTTGGAAAAGGTTACTCTCTGCATATATCCGGAAGTGACCCTTTGTCCTCGGTTGATATAGCTGGTAACCTTTCCCTTGAGAGTCTGGACAATGTAAAAGTGCCATGTTCCGTCACAGGGGATGCCATTGATGTCTATCTTCATGGTCTGGGCATCTCCGGTCTTGACCTCGGTCACAAGGTTGGTCTCTGTGTCAGACCAATCACCGGATTCAGTGAGGTAATATGTCTCTGAAGTGCCTACGACCTTGACCCCATAATAGACACTTATTGCATAGTTCTGTGTCGGTCTGGAATATGATCCTGCAGTCCATGTCTGGTAGTAGGTTGAGATATTGAATTCCCAAGTGAGTGCATAACTGCATCGCTTTACTGAGCATCCGGATGTGGAGAGGATAATGTTCATGTGATCGTCATCTCCGCTCATCTGGAGGTTTGGTATGTCGAGGTTGAATGCCAGCAGCTCATTAGTGTCATTCCATTTCGCTGGGTTGTAATATCCCATCTGGCCGATAAGATCTCCGAGTTCCTTGTTCTTGATATTTACGGATATATGACGGAGAGCTGGAGCGATATCGAGGATGCTTTCTCCCAACACATTAAGATTGCCGTTCCACATCTCGTCCATTACCTCTCTGGCCGAAGTCGTCACTATGAGTGAGTTCTGGTCGGCAGCGAGGAAAGTCTTGTCCTCATCGACTATGACATATCCGCTCGGATACTCTCCTCCGATCTGGAAGAATGTGGACGGGCGAGAGGTTTCATATAGGGCGACGGCTCTGCGGATGTGCAGTGCTCCATTGGATTGAAATATCTGTGCAGCAAAGGGAAGCAGACAGAGTTCGAGTACATCTCTGTAGGTGGGATTCTCGTACACAAAGTATAGGCGTTCAAGGTCAATGCAGGTCTGTTTGAGTGGCGAGGTGGTCTCGTTCATTCCTTCCGCAAAGATGTCAAGCCAATCGGAAACGGTCATGTCCAACTCCAGCAAGTCTATGCACTTTGATAGCAGCTCCCAGAGGGTTTTTCTGCCTTTTGTGCCGATATTCATTAGGTCTTTGAATATGTATCCGGACAGCAGGTTAAATCCGTCCACAGCCTTGATTGTGACCTCATATGGCGGAGCAGTAAAGGATTCTGAATAGAGGTCAGCGGTGATAAATCCTCTCCAATAGAGAACGCCTCCTCTGAATATGGACACTCTGAACTTTCGTGCGTCCGAGGTAAAGAGCGAAAGGTAGTGGAAGTTCTCGAAGCACATGATCTTTATGCTTGCTTCCGAAGCCTTGACGGGTGCGGTGAAGTCATCTCCACGCTTCTCCCAAGTGATCTGCAGAGGTGAGTTTCCGGCAAAGGTCATCATCTCGGATGATCCGGAGTATCCTCTTTCAGCAATCTCCACTCTCCAGATGATGTTCTTGTACTTGCTGCGTAACTCTGCATAATATTTCAGACCGAATGTCGCCATTTCCTTTCCTTTGCGGTAAAGGTATAGTTGCGGTCTGGATTCAGTTGTAAACAGGGTTTACAGTCTGGAAATTCAACTATGTGTTGAAAAATTTGGAAAAGTTGGGGGGGGGCAGTATATTTGCCCATTATTAACGACTTAAATCCAATCGTATGAAAAGAATTCTTATTATCCTGTCTGCACTTTTCGTTTGTGCAGCGACAGCTTCAGCACAGGATGTTATCACAAAGAAGAATGGTGAGGACATCAAGGCTAAGGTACTTGAAATTGACAACAGCAATGTGAAATATAAGCTCTTTGATGAGCCGAATGGAGTGACCTATACAATGCCGAAGTCTCAAATTCTTATGATTCGTTATGAGTCTGGTAGGAATGAGGTTTTCAATACAGCTTCTGCTCCAAATTATGGTTATGGAGTAACTAATAGGGAGCCTGCAGATGGAATAAGAGTAGGAATGAAATATAAGGAGTTGAAGCATATTTATCATTATCAAGACTGGTATTCTGGACTTGGTGATAAGCATAATCCTGCTTTGATGGGTGTCTGCTCATGGCTCATTCCGGGCTTGGGTCAGATGATAAGCGGTGAAGTCGGCAGAGGTTTTGGCTGGCTTGGTGGAGCTGTGGGCTGTTCTGTCCTCATGGGTATAGGTGCTGGTGTGAATGCTGGTGCATACTATTATGATGGTTACGACTATTACTACGATGAGGGAACGGCAATTGCTGGTTCAGTACTCTTGCTGGCAGGCTCATTAGCATTGCTGACTGTAGATATATGTGCAATAGTAGATGCTTGTCGTGTAGCAAAAGTCAGAAATATGTATGAGCAGGATCTGAGAAAGATGAACTATTCTTTTGAATTGCATCCATCGGTTGATTATATCAGAATGGCGAATAGAGTACAACCTACAGCAGGACTAACTCTTGCAATGAAATTCTAATCAATATCAAACAGAAGTGAGAAGAGTTGCAGAAATGCAGCTCTTTTTTTCGTTTTTGACTCTGAAATTTGGAAAAGTCGGGGGGGGGATTGCTATATTTGTGGATTATAACGCATAAAAATCTGATATCATGAAAGTATTAAGGTCTTGTTTATATGCCATTGCTGCTTTGGCAATATTCGCTTCATGCGAGGAATTAGGTAATGATAATCAGTTGATTATTGATCCTGTTGAGGATGCTCATCTTGAGCAGACTGTCGGCTCGGAAACAATCACAGCGGAAGGTGTGTCATTCACGACTACTGGTGCATGGACATCGCAGGTTGTTCCTGTCTCAACAAAAGCCTCTCAACCTATGTGGGTGTCAAT
>JAGAKH010000031.1 GCA_017625725.1 Bacteroidales bacterium
GATCTTTGCGGATTCAAGCAGAATCCGGGGTGGAATTAGCAGATAAGAAACTATGAACAGGATATTTCCGGCAATTGTATTTTTAATGGCGGTGTTGCTTCCACAGAGTCTTTGCTCTGCGGAAGCTCCGCTTAAGGAAAATGATTATTCCTGGATGGAGGACATAAGGACCGGGCATCCGCGACTGTTCCTTACCAAGGATGATATACCTCAGATAAGAAAGGCTGCATTCTCTTTTGAAAGACGCACATATGATGCGATGAAGAAGAGAGCGGATGACCTTATCGGCAAACCTATCGTATTCGAAGATCCTCTGACTCCGACAGGAGAAGGCAAGCCGAACAGGTTATATGGCAACTATGCCGCTGATGCTGCTATGATGTGGCTGATAACGCAGAATCCGAAATATCTGACACTTGCCAAGGATATCCTCAGGGAACTGACGAAGTATTATCAGCTTAGAGTTGATAATGATCTGAATATAGAGTGGTATGCTCTTTCACAGATATGTGCACTCTGTGCATATGACTGGATATATAATGACCTTCCGGCTTATGAGAAGATCTCTTTCGGAAAGGCCCTTTATGAAGCGATGTGCGGGATTGCGTGGCATGGCCCGGGCATCAGAAAGGCAAGATTCAGAGAGAATGTCAGTGACCACCAGTCGGGTTGCTATGGTGTGGCAGTCCTTCCTTGGTATATCGGTCTGACTTTCTGGAAAGAGGGATTTGATGATGCATTCTGCGAGCAGATGGTCCGTAACGGATATGACCTTCATCAGAAGATGACTGCATTCAGAGCTGAGATGTTGGGTGAAAAAGGCGGTGGAGCTTCCGGAGTACCGTGGTATTGCCTGGGAGTTTATCCATATGCCGAATATGACTTCATCTATACATTCAACTCTGCAACAGGTCGGGATGTGTCCGAGGACTTGAGCTATATGATGGGGTATCTCAACTATATGGACTGGATACGTCTTCCTGACAATAAGGAATATGGCTTCGGAGATGCGAGCCATTTTACATGTGTCCTTCCGCATCAGTATATGAACGGACATGTGTGTGAAATCGCCAATTTCTATGGTAAGAAGCATCCCGAAATACTTCCGGTTGCAGCAAGGCTTCTGTCCAAGTTCACCGTTCCGAGGGCTATGGATCCTATACCGTTCATCAGACTTCTCCATAAGGTGAATCCGATGGAGGAAGTGGAAGAGACAGTATCAGCAGAGCCGACTGGATCAAAGGCAATGTATTTCGATACAATGGGCCAGCTGTATATGCGCTCCGGCGTTGAGGACGATGATACGTATGTCCTGTTTGTAAGTGGCGGAGTGCCTAAGCAGCATAAACATTATGACAACAACAATTTCATAATCTACAAGCATGGGTACAGGGCCCTGGATTCAGGTACCCGTCCTGAGCCGGGATGGCATCTTCCATACTATTATTGCCGTACGGTAGCTCACAACTGTGTAACCATCCATATGCCTGGCGAGGAACTTCCGAAATACTGGGGTGGTCCTTCGGCTGTTGAAGAGAAAGATCTTCCGATGCCTAATGACGGAGGTCAGAATGATCTTCTGGCGTCGGAGATTGTTGCTTTTGAGGAGACGGATGATTATGTCTATGTGGCCTCGGATGCCACTAAGGCTTACCATGAAGATAAGGCTGATCTTGTAGTGAGAGAGTTCATCTGGTGTGTCCCTGATGTCTTCGTCGTCTTTGACAGAGTTGTTTCCGATAAGGCGGAATATTCTAAGAGGTGGCTATATCACACTGCAGATGAGCCTGATATCAAGGGGGGAATGGAGTTTACAGAGAAATCGCAGGGTGGAAAATCCATCTGCCGTACCCTCTTCCCTAATGATGCTGTGGTCGAAAAGATAGGAGGCCCTGGAAAGCAGTTCTGGTCTGATGGAAGGAACTGGCCGATTCCTGAGATGACTCCGGAAGATTATGGTTATGCCAACAGGGCGAATGTCCCTTCCAACGAGCATCCGCTTGTCGGTCAGTGGCGCGTTGAGGTCAAGCCTGGAACAGAAAGGGAAAATGATATGTTCATGCATATCATACAGGTTGGGGACGAGTCTCTCAGGGCTCTCCCGAAGACCAGGACATTTGAAGATGCCGAAACAGTGGGTGTGGAATTCAAATATGCAGGCAAGAAGTATCGTATTGCCTTTGACAGGAATGCTTCCTACGGATGTGATATAAATGTTAACTGATAAATATAGACAGATGAAATCGATCAGATTGTTTTTTGCAGCAGTCGCTGTTTCTCTTTTTACCGGAATCGGTTGTGTGCCAGAGCAGAAGGAGTTCAGTGATGATGTGAATGTTTCTCAGAGTGGAAATGCCAAACCTGATGAGGGCGAAGACAAGGAGAATGGTGAAGGCACGGGGGATGGGGGCAGTGTAGTAAGGAAAAGTCATCCAAGGCTTTTCATTACTTCCGAGGATATCGCCGCGGTGAAGGCAAATGCCGCACAAGGAGAAGGTAAGACCATCTATGAGGCGATGAAGAAGAGGGTTGACGACCTTATCGCAACCGGCATCACATTCCCGGATCCCCTTGTGAACTCTGGAGAGCACAATAAGAACCATGAGATCGGATTCCGAGCTTCGGATGCGGCCATGGTCTGGCTCATAAGCGGTGATAAGAAATATCTGGAGCATGCCAAGACCATCCTGAGA
>JAGAKH010000032.1 GCA_017625725.1 Bacteroidales bacterium
ATAACCGGTCATGCCCATGATCGCACCGTCGACTGCGAGGATGATGGTTCCTTCCTGGGTTACACCGAGGTCGGCTACAGCCTCAACGTTCATCGCTGACCAGGTGAATACCCACTGCTTGCCGTCAAGTGTGTATTCAGGACCTGGTTCTGGACCCGGACCTGGCTCTGGGTCTGGTTCTTTGCTCTTTCCGGCCTGAGTAACCTTAACGGTCTTCTCAAGATCGCCGGCCTCAACGATAACTGTTGCAGTTCTTGCCTGCTCGGAATCGTTGTCCTCTGCTGTTATCTTTACAGCTACAGCCTTTTCAGCACCCTTTCCGCTTGATGGATTTACAGAAATCCAGTCTGCATCTGAGGATGCCTTCCATTCTACATTGGATGTGACATTGATTGTCGCCTCGCCGGCAACAGCCTCGACAGAGACCTCTGTCTTGTCAACATCAAGCTTAGGTGTCACAATCTGCTCCTGTGTACACGCAACGACTGCTGAAAATGACAGCATGCCGAGAATCAAACTTTTAATCTTCATAGTAATTATAATTAGTGTATCAGTTATTTCAATGCCCAGAATCCTCTTAAATCAAATGCATACTTGTAGAGTCTTCCGTCCTTTGTACGGGCTAGAAGATCGGTTCCAAAAGGAATGACATGTGTAAAGTCCTCCCAACCGCTACCGACCTGTATAGGATTGGTAGTGAATGAATTGTCTGAATTGACAGGATGATGCCACATATCACCGTCCTTATCTATACCGATAAGGTCTTTACCGTAATAGAACAATTGTACATAGTTTGCGAAATTAAACCCATTCGTATCTTTTGATGTGTTGGCAAGACTATGACCATCATTAGACATCTTATACCAGCGAAGGGAATTGTCGGCAGCCACTACAGCAAGAAGGCCGTCAGGACAATTAGGTATCACAGACCTGAAGATAAAGGTTCCTCCGGTAATGACGCTTGTATATCCGGAATATGCAGGTAATGGTGGAGTAGCATTCTCGCCCCACTCATACGAGATCCAAGTGTCATACATATTACACACCTGTACTGAAGTGCCAGGTCCCTTTGAAATCATCTTTACAAGACCGGTGTTCCAATCTGAAAACAAAGTCTCTGGTGTACCAAACAGATCATTTGTACTATCATATCCGTAACGGAGAACTTTACCGTCAGCACCTCTGGCAATGAGACACTTGTCATTGAATGAGAAAATCTCCAATGCATCTGCAATCGCCTTATCCTTATCCTCACATACCAGAACCGAAGGGACATTTCCTGGTTCATATGCTGCCGATATCACATAGTAAAGTGTTGCAAGGTCTTCATTTATCTTGATATCATCAGATGTCATGACAAGAGGAAGCATATACTCTGTAAAAGGCTCGATATGTCCGAAAGTATTGATAGTGATATCCATCAGTTCGGTAGTACATTCACCCTTAGGTATGAATCCTGATGTACTTTCCATATGCCAGCTGCCGGCAGGCATAGATTTATAGTCGGTACCGTTTTCTTCATTATATTTTGCCACCAGCTCCGGACGTATCTCAAACTTGATATTGATGTCATTCGGAGCATCATAACCTGAATAGAAGGCGCTGTAATGAATCATCTGTTCCTCGGCAACCATGAACAGCCTTGAAGTCAACGGATGATTCGTTGCCTGGGGCATATACAGATTGCTGTATTTATCACCATCAGGCAGACTGTAAACGACATCTTTTCCGCATGATGCCATCAGCATCACAACAGCAATCATGCAATATTTATAAAAATGTTTCTTCATAAATTCCTGAATTTTCTCAATTAATAGCCAAGATTCTGGACAATATTCGGAACTTTCTCTATTTCATCCTTGTTAATAGGGAACAGATAATTACGTTCATTGAATTTTCTATTCTCGATAACTGTCCTCTTATAGAACACCGGATCAAACTGAGAAGTACCGGTATTGATATTCATTCCATATAAAGGTCCGTTGTCAGTTGTTTCTGCTATCTTCCATCTTCGTACATCAAAATATCGATGGGTCTCGAAAGCTAATTCGATGCGTCTTTCCTGACGGATCAGTATCCTCATCTGGTTTTGAGTGTGGGTTCCGGTGATTTCAGGAATACCACCTCTCTTTCTGATGGCATTCAGGTAATCATACACATCCTGACTTGGATTATCCTCTGCCTCATTGAGGGCTTCTGCATAATTGAGATAGATTTCTCCTAATCTGAAGAATATCCATGAACGATTTGAAAGGATAGGTGTCGCTGAACCGGTCACTGCACCTTCGTCTGCAAACTTCCTCAGAAGATAACCTGTCTTGGAGTGGTTCGCTCCCGCTGTCTTTATACCGTCAAGTCCGGTACTCCACATCTGCAGGCTCACTCCTTTCCATGTTGCTCCGCAATAATTGATATGTGCATAGAATCTTGGTTCCCTGCCAACATACATATTGGATACATTTGCAGGATACCATCCGTCCGGAGAGGCAGACTTTGCAAATCCTGTTTCCGTATACTGTGCAGACACTATCCTTGGATTACCGTTCTCATCATATGAGACATTACCCTCAGCATCAGTTTCGAATGGCATTTCACCATCTATCATCCTATAGGCGTCCACAATCTGCTGGGTCGGAGCATACATTGAAAATCCCTGAGTGCTGACAGGGTCAACACACTGCTCAAACAGGAGATTTACACCGACATTTACCGCGAACAATACCTCGTCATTCCAGTTGTTGGTGAATAATTCCTGAGCTGTCTTCATAGGATCATTTGTCGGAGATTCATACAGTCTGTATTCTGCAGTGGTTTCCGGAAGATGACCTTCGCAGAAATCTATACATTCCTTGGCAGCCTGTGCTGCTCTTGCCCATTTCTCCTTGGAATAATCAGAGAAGAGCGGCTTACCTGATGTAGATTTTACAGACGCATATGCAGGATTACCATTGTATAACGGGCTTGCAGCATAAAGAAGGACTCTTGATTTAAGAGCATATGCTGCAGCTGCTGTCGCACGTCCGTAATAATTGAACTCTCTTCGTGATGGAAGAGCACTGATAGCCTTATCGCAGTCTTCCACGATGAATTCAACGATTTCATCAAATGAAGCTCTTTCTATCTGTTTGAAGTCAGCACTGATATTCAATGCTTTATCATATTTTGGTATAGGGCCGTAAACTCTGAGTGACAAGAAGTTATAGAAGGCACGCATGAAATGGACCTCTCCGATCCATTCTTCTCTCTCACTTTCCTCAAGAGGAGTGAGATGGATATGCTCCAGAAAGAGATTACATTTTCTTGTAAAATAGGCTGTCTGACCCCAGATTCCAAATTCATTTACCGAAGAAATCGATGAGGAATTAATGAGATTGCAGCTTGCTGTACCGCTGGTAACTTCCATTTCATCAGATCCTCCGACGAACGGATTCCTGTACTCATCCCTATGGAAGTTCATCTCAATAGGCATTCCTGAATAGATATTATACAACCAACGCTCGACATAGGCTCTTTCAGTAAATGTCTCTTCTATGGAGAGATTTTCCTCCGGACCTTTATCAAGGTATGAGTCGCAGGCAACTAGCGTCAGTACAACCGCAAATGCTGATACTATATATTTACTTATCTTCATGGCTTTCTATTGGTCTAATTGTTAAAATGTTATATCAAGACCGGCATTTATCGTACGCTGCTTAGGATAAACAGCCACATTACCATTGTCTGTCTCCGGATCGACTATCTTAAGTTTGTCGAACAGCAGCAGGTCTATACCATTGATGAAGAATCGGCAGTTGTCCAATCTTATACTCTTGAGCCACTTGGATGGAAGAGTATAACCGATTTCAGCATTCTTAAGACGGAGATAGCTGTTATCCCTCATGTACAATGTCGAGATTCTGTTGTTGTTCGGATTCTCTGCCGACGACACTCGTGGATATTTTGCATTTGAGTTGTCCGCACCTGGACGCCAGCGGTATTCGTAGAATTCACGCTGGATATTTCCTTCCTGTCCCCACTGGAACGGATAGACTGTAGAGCCATAGAAGAAATAGGATGAGTTGGCCGCACCTGTAAAATAGATGCTGAGGTCAAATCCTTTATATGCCAATGTAACTCCGAATCCATAATTGATTTCAGGTACCTGAGGATATCCGAGAAGCACCTTGTCATTATTATTGACAATACCGTCACCATTGACATCCATATACTTGATGTCTCCAGGTTGTACAGGGCCGAAGTCCTGTCGTGGACTTGTATCTATTTCTTCCTGATCCTCAAAGAATCCAAGAGCGATGAGTGCTGAAGTCAAGCCCAGTGAATGTCCTCTATATGACTGATATTCAGGCTGGTTGATCGGCTCATCCCTATCGATGCAGAGACTTCTTGAAAATGAGAAGTTGCCTTTGAATGAATAGAACAGACCGGAAGGAGTTGTGTTCTTAGCTTCCAACATAGCCTCTATACCTTTATTCTCTGTCTTTCCGATATTCACATACGGCAGCTGACTTGCCTGGAAACCGGATGACTGCGGTACGGAGAGTCTTCTCTGAACAAGAAGACCGTTTCTCTTTTCCTTGAATGCATCAACGCTTAAGGTAACCTTATCCTCAAAGAAGCCTAATTCCACACCGGCATTGAACTTGGTAGCCTCCTCCCATGTAACGTCACTTCCTCCACCGATCATGCTTTCAGTATATCCAACTGTAGGATTCATGTACTGTCCCATCAGGAAACCATTTGCCGATGAGGTGGTAGACAGATACGAATACCTTGTACCTCCTGTACGGTCATTTCCGACCATACCTACCGATCCTCTCAGCTTGAATGTGCTGAATCGCTCGACCTTCCAGAACGGTTCCTTGGCAATGTTCCAACCCAGTGCTATACCAGGGAAAAATCCGAAACGATGACCGGGAGCAAAGTTCTCGGAGCCGTTATATCCGAAGCTGAATTCAGCTATATATCTAGATGCATAATCATATACGGCACGTCCGGAAAGTCCCATCATACGGGAAGGAAGAGCAGCTGTACCATTTCCTGCCAGCTGGTTCACGGCCTCAGCGATGTTGAACATCAACATACCGTTCACATTATGATTCCCGAAAGACCTGTTGTAATTAAGCTGGCTGAAGAATCTGAGGGCACGGTTGCTGGATGCTGAAGTACTGTAGAGTTCCGGTGCCTTCTCAAACCATACCTTATAATTCTCTTCTCCAGATGAAGAAAGGCCAAGATACTCCTTACTGTTGACTCCCTTAAGTCGTCTGTTCCATCCGTAACCGCTCTGGTCGAATGAGAATGTGTTTGTCCAGTTAAGGCCTTTTGTCACGAGGTTAGACAGATCCCATTTCAATGTGAATGTTCCCTGCATGTTATAGCTGAGCTGTGTCATGTATCCTCCATGAGTAGCCTGCATGTAAGGGTTGGTATACTTGTTGAATATCGAGGCACTGAATGTTCCGTCAGGGTTTCTCATAGGAATCTTGTTCGGTGCATAATCGAATGCTGCCCCAAGAATCTCTGGAGTATAATATCCGGGATGCGTCTGGTCAGTACTGATATAACCCAGGCCTACTTCAGCTACAAGTGATGGTGCAAGCTGTATATCTACGTTGGCACGCAGGTTATAGCGATACATGTTTACATTTGTATTGTACTCGAACGAAGGGTCACGCATGAACAATCCGTCCTGCATCGTATATCCCAGGTTGACGAAATATCTGACTTTTTCTGTACCACCGTTTATGTTAAGGTTATGGACGGTCTGGAAAGTGTTCTTCTTGAAAATATGGTCCATCCAGTCAATATCAGGATAATTATACGGATCGGAACCGGTATAGTATTTCAATATTTCCTCACCTGTATAAGTCGGTGCAAGCCCGTCATTTATCCTCGCCTCATTCCACAGTTCGGCATATTCACCGGAATTGATGAAATCAGGGAAACGCATACCTGTCAGACATGCGAATTCTGAACGCAGAGACACTTTAGGAGCTCCTACCTCACCTCTTCGTGTAGTAATGATGACTACTCCATTGGCACCACGGATACCGTAAATGGAAGTAGCTGTCGCATCCTTGAGGAAGGTGATCGTCTCGATTTCAGCTGTATTGAGGGAGTTCAGGTCACGTTCGATACCATCAACGATCACTATCGGCGAATTGTCACCCCAGGTACTCATTCCTCGTATATAGAGGAAAGCCTGATCCTGTCCTGGCTCACCGCTGATCTGACGGCTGACCAGACCCGGCACCTTTCCTACCAAGGCCTGTGAAATAGATGGAGCCGGTACAGAACGTATTGCCTTTACATCTATTGTCGATACGGCACCCACGACACTGACTTTCTTCTGGGTTCCATATCCGACAACGACGACCTCATCAAGATACTCCTGATTCGGTTTCAGTATCACAATCTTGTTTTTTGAAAGATCAGATGCCTGAACTTCAAGGGTCTCGTAACCGATACATGAAAAAATGAATACATCATTTAACGTTGCAGTAAAGACATAGTCTCCATCAACATTAGTTGAAGCACCCTTTGACGGATCGGATTTAAGGGATACCGTCGCTCCAGGAACAGGAAGTCCGTCTATATCAAGGACTTTTCCGACAAACTGAACCGACTCCGGCCTGTCTTGTGCCAAAGAGACTGTGGTCATTACCATTAAAAAGACTATTGCAGAAATTCGCAATAAACCTGAAAATGTCCTAAGCCTTTTCATCTGGATAGTGTTTATAATAATGTGTTAATAATATTTATATCATGGTAATTGTATCTGCAGCCATGTACATGGATTTGTCACACCCATGTATACTACACTTTCGGAAAAACCTTTACCTCCATCATTGTATGCAGATAAAGTCATTCCGACACGTACAGATCTTGTATTCATCTTCGGAATGAACTCTCTGTTCAACCTCACTTTCATATCATATCCTCCTGCGGTCTCCGTTACGGTCACCGTTACATTTGAAGGATCGATTTCATTCCATTTACCATTGTTTCCTTCCCAGATCCTCACATTTTCAAAAGGATCTGCAATGATTCTGAATACGCCTTTATATGGTTTTGCCCATGCCTTGTCGGCAGAATCGAAATAAATCTCGACTGCATCAGGGTGATCGGCATTATCCGTCAACTCGGAATCCTTGACCTTTATATCAAAAATCACTTCCTTATCATTGACAGCGATACCGGCACTCAGAGTCTCTTCTCCATCATTTCCTATATATATAGGCCATTTACTTACAGCATCTTTTTCTGCCTTGATTCCAGCCATCACATGTCCCCTCTTGAGTACAGGCCATGTGATATTCGTTCCACTGAGTGCACCGACTGCACCTATCGTATATTCATCAAGGACACAAAGGGAATTCCACATGGAGCTGTTTCCCACGAGATTGCCGAAAGGCTGGGTGCGTCTGCCGAAGTTTCTGGCATGTTTGTCACCTATGGCCACGTCCATGGAAGTTATACCTTCCGGATTATCAACGGTCTGATAGCTGATTACAGCCTCTCCGGAATAAAGTTTAACAATATATGGAGCTCCGGCATACTTGTCCAACGGAATGTTTGTGACATTATAATCCCTTCCCGGACTATTATCGGTAACAGGTGTACTCCATTTTTCCGACACCTTGCATCTTACGGTTGTCGGTTTAAGTTCTACATGAAAGATATCTTCTACGATTATTACAATCTCGTCATCAAATATACACGGACAAGGCATTCCGTCACGTCCTGTACTTCTTATGGATGCAGTCCTGAAGTCCCTGCTCCAGGTCTTGCCTGAGTCTGTAGACGTAAAGAAGGATATCTCCTGTTTATTGCTTGTCGAGTACGGTGCCTCATTTGCAATATACAGATGGACTTCACCATCAGGAAGCTGCAGAATCGCCGGTTCCCAGCAACCGTCTTCGAAAATGCAGCCACCTTCATACACTATCTCTCTTGGAGTCCATGTCTTTCCATTATCCACACTTCGGGATACCGCTATAGAATATGGAACAAGACCTGGAGTCTGAGGGCAGAAATTATTTGCACAAAGGATCGTACCGTCTTCCAACTGACACAGGAAAGGCATGGCAGGTCTCATAGCGACATTTCCCTTGCTGGTAGGGACAAAGTAAGTCGGTACTATTCTCTGCTCCATATCCTTTGGCCATGTAAGTCCACCGTCATAACTTCTTCTGATAACGATATTTCCGTTACAAGCCTCATATGTAGCCATATATGAGCCATCCTGCAACTTTATAACACGGCTGTATCCGCCACATTCCTCACTTATCTTCACCATTGACGGATGATCCCAGACTATCCTGGCCCCATTATCCGGCTCTCCTTTTACAATACTCTTCTGTAAAGAGGTCACCCTGGCAGGAAGAGAACCCTCGCCAGAATCATCAACCTTACCATTATCCGTAACCGGCTCCTGCGATTCACATGCTGAGAGAATCACGAAAAACATAGAGAATACAATCGAATATATAAGAGATCTTTTCATGTCTTGACTGCTCTTAAATCACTTTTTCTGACAACGCACGGCAAATCCGAATGAACGGTAGTTTGTGAAGGCAGGATCGACATAGCCTCCATAATTGAAATACATGTAATACCCATCAGTACGGCTTGGAGTTGATGACCAATAATAGCCGTCTACACCTATATATCCGATGGAGCCATCATCGAAATATCTGAAACCGGAAGCCGGAAACCAGGAAGCCGGGCTCGTACTGGCGAATATGATTCCCTTACTTGATGGATTGAAACCGAACCATCCGGAGAATCCGGCTTTTTTGAACACGCCATCCGGTCCCCCATCGGGAACTTTATAACCTGGAGGACAAGGATCATATTCAGTCTTAACAGTCCTCCAACGGGTGTCGTCCTGATTGTACTGCCAATCTTTTGTTTCAAGATTGTAACCGATGAATACAGTAGGATTCGATACAGCAAATCCGATGGTGCCTGTAATCTTATCGTGCTTTACGGCATCAGGCCATGCAATCGTTGATTTCGCAGGAATATTGTCGTCAATAACCGACGAATTAAGGAAAGGATCCTTTCTTCCCCACTGATATAGCAGACCCAAAGAACATGGATCTCCAAGAATAACAGATGTCGCACCAAGATTTCTGTCCATCAAGGCTTTCGTAGCAAAGTAACAGTCCTTCGGAGTTTCTGTAAACCATATATGCCATGACCATAATATCCTGCCCTTGGAATCCATAGCAGCAATCACTGCATTGCCGTTCCTATATGGATCAGACGTCTGGAAAGCGATGTAACCGTCCTTATAGCAGACGGCACTTATAAGGTCACAACATTCGGGAGCAACGGACGTTCCGAATGACTCCCACAGGATAGTACATGAAGCTATATCACCGATCTGACCGTTTGTATAGCCTTTCAGAGCCTTGAATTTATAAAGTCCCTTTTCAGGAACGATATATGAGTTTGCACTTTCCCTCAACGAAAGATCAACAGCTGATGTCATGTCAAGATTCTTCGAAGCGGACGAGTAGCCGTCTTTTGTCGTAAACACTAAAGTCTCTTCGCCATAAACTACGGCATCATGCTGTCTTATAAAAGGCGTCAGCTTATATTCGGTACCGTTGTTCAGATCTCCTACAGATGCCTGAAAACTGAATTCTCCGACAGAAAGTGCCACCGGACAGTCTTCTGAACCTGAAACGGAAATACCGAATTCAAGTGAATTCCTGTCAACATCCGACATACCCGTCACAGTTCCGCTGACAACCGCAGACGTACTGCTGATTGACGAGTCATCGACAGAGAGGGTAACTTTTATGTCATTTGTATTGAATTCCCCCGTTTCACCTGCCAGTTCGGATGACTCAGTAACGACATACACCTGATACCTGTAGGTCGTCGCTATTCTTAAACCGTCAATGACAACCGTACATCTGCCTGCATTATTGATTTTAGTGCTCGTGACAGATTCTGCATCTTCTATATCGAGAACAGGGGCATCGGAATAATATACTACGACTGTAGCTTCTGATTCCTCCTGACCGGAACTGAGTCCTACGGACACCTTGGCTGTCGTAGCTGTCACACTGACGACCTTAGCTTCATCAATGACCGCCTCCCCGGATGGCTTATCAGAAGGCGTCACTGTTTCAATGTCAGAACAGCTGACACCCGCTGCAATGGTAAAGGCTGCGGCACAAATGTGTTTAAGCACAGAAAAACTATGATTATCTGACATCAGTATTATTTTTATGGCAATTTACAAAAATTACATATGACAGCGATGAATTATTTAACAATTTGAATTGTTTCTTATATATTTGAACAGAGAATCACATTTTCATTAATCTTATAGGGCTAAATTTGCTAAAATTTCAAGAAATGAGATGGGAGTATCATTATAAATATATCCTGCTGCTTGTGATGGCCCTGCTGTTACATTCAGCGAGGCTTTATGCAGATATGGATTTTTTCCGACATCTGACCATTGATGACGGCTTGTCACAGAATACAGTATTCTGCATCAAGCAGGATAAACTGGGATTCATGTGGTTCGGCACCAAAGACGGTCTGTGCAGATATGACGGAAAATCGTTCAAGATATATAATAATGATCCGGAGGTTCCTAACAGTATAGGAAGCAATTACATCCATGCCATCCATGAAGACAGGAATGAAGATCTGTGGATAGGGACTGACGTCGGACTATATATCTATGACAGAAGAAAGGATATATTCAGACGATTTGACAAGAAGACCAAGGAAGGCAAATCAATAGACAGACTTGTACAATGCATTGTTCCGGACACTCAAGGAAATATACTTATCGGAGTATACTGGGTCGGAATGTTCAAATATGATCCGGATACGGATGAATTGACTTCGATATCATATACAGATGGTTCAACGACAGGATTGAGCAGTAACGGTATATGGAACATTCACGCGGACAGCAATAACATCGCATGGATTGCAACTGTAGGTGGCGGTCTCAACAGATACGACATGAGGACCGGTGACATTCAGTACTTCTACACACCTGACCGTCTGTCCAACGACATAACGTCAGTAATAGAAATAGACAGCAGAACCCTTCTTCTGGGCACAACAACCAGCGGAGTCTGGCGTATGGACAAGCAGACCTTCGAAATGTCGCCATACATGAACGATACTGAAGATGGAATGTATGTCAGATGCATACAGGTATTTGGCGATAAAGTCTATGTAGGAACAGAAAACGGATTGCATTGCTACAGCAGAAAGACAGGCAGAAAGAGGACATACACTCTTGATTATTCCAACCGTCACTCCCTGTCCTGCAATGCAGTCTATTCATTATGTGAAGACAGGGATGGAGGTCTATGGATAGGCACTTACTTCGGAGGAGTGAATTACCTTTCACCTAATACACAGTATTTCTCCCGTTTTTATGCAACAGGTCAGCAGAATTCCTTGAGCGGAAATGTCGTCAGGGAAATTGTAGAGGACAGATCTGGAAATCTCTGGATAGGCACAGAAGACAACGGACTTAATTATTATGATTCCGCTACCGGTGAATTCAGGAATTATAATCCGGAAAACAGCAGTCTGACATACCACAACATCCACGGACTATACCTTGACGACGACACATTATATGTCGGATATTTTCATCACGGGATGGATGTAATTGACCTTAAAGACTTTTCTGTCACCAATTATAAAGGAGGACATGGAACTGCCGGTACAATCTCCGACAACAATGTATTCTCCATCTGCAAGACAAGGACCGGGGCTATATATGTCGGCACCATATACGGACTGAATCTTTTCAATCCCAAGGACGGCACATTCACAATTGTTCCTGAATTGTTCAATGTAAATGTGAACGACATAATGGAAGACAGTCGTGGAATGGTGTGGGTTGCAAGCAACGACAGAGGTCTTTATTGTCATGTATCAAGTACAGGAGAGTGGACGAACCACCCTATTTCAGACAAGGAATCCGGTTCAGCCAATGTCAGGACTACCAGCCTGAATGAAGACAACAAAGGAAATATCTGGATATCAACTGAAGGAGGTGGAGCCATTGTCCATGATCCGTTCAAAGATACCTTCGTAACATACACCACAAATGACGGTCTGCCTAGCAACGTAGTTCACAAAGTGCTCAACGGAAAAAACGGAAGAATGTGGATAAGCACTAACAAAGGTCTGACTGAATTTGATCCGGAATCGGGTTCATTCTACTCACACACTCACTATAACGGTCTGTTAAGCAACCAGTTCAATTACAAGTCCGGGATTGAGACCTCTGACGGAAAACTGTATTTCGGATCGATCGGAGGTCTTATCGGTCTCGACCCTGAGGCTAGTCTGAAGACTCAGCAGATTCCTTCGGTCGTGATTACAAGATTTGATCTTTTCAACCGCGAAATAAGACCGACGGATGAATCCGGAATCATAGACAGCTCGATTGTGCTCAATCCTGAGATTACACTGACACATAAACAATCATGTTTCAGTTTTGAGTTTGCAGCCCTTAGTTATGACATGCCGGAATTGAACCAATATGCATATCGTCTCAAGGGACTGGAGGAGGACTGGGTCTATATTGACGGAAATCAACGTGTCAATTATCTTAATGTTCCACATGGCAAATATGAATTCCAGGTAAGAGGCAGAAACAGTAACGGAGTATGGAATGAAAACGGAGCTTCTGTAAAAATCAGGATAAAGCCTCCTTTCCATGCATCTGCTGTCGGGGTCATACTTGAAATACTCATTTGCCTGTTTTTCGCAGGGATTATCGTCTATCTTTGGAAACGTAAGGAACATAACAAGCATATTCTTCTTGTAAACAAGATAAAGGAAGAGGAAGAAATCGCCATGCACAAGGCCAGACTGGCATTTTTCGTGAACATGACGCATGAAATCAAGACACCTCTTTCATTGATCACCGCTCCTTTCGAACAGTTGGAATCCATGCATATCGAGAATGATGACATTGCTGAGAATATGGTAATAATAGGAAGCAATATCAGACGTCTCGTCAACCTGACTAATGAAATCCTGGATTTCTCCAAATTGGAAAAGTCCGGATTTGAAGTGCACATGCACACAACAGATGTCAATGAACTGTTTCTACAATGTCTTCGTAGCTATAAAAGAATAATAGAAGACAGATCATTGTCATTAAGCGTCGGTTTTCCTGAGAAGCATCTGGTTACAGCTCTTGATCCTGAAATAATGATCAAGATGCTGACCAACCTCCTGAACAATGCTGTCAAATTCGCGAGACAGTCCATTTCCATTACCTTGACCGATGACACCCCGGAAGAAGGATGGCTGTCTGTCGTTGTATCCAATGATGGAAGGGCTATAGACAATGATAATATTGAGAAGATCTTTGATCCGTTCTTCCAGGAAAAGAATGAAGGGTATGAATCAGGATTCGGGATCGGTCTCTCTCTGGTCCGGCAGCTGGCTGAACTACATGGCGGCAGAATCTATTTAAACCGCAATAACGATGACGGAGTAAGCTTCTGCATTGAGATTCCTAAGACAGACATCACTGTCGGTGAAGAATCAATCTCAGATATAAAAAATTATGATTCAGAGGATTCTGAGAAGAAGACAATAGTCATAGCCGATGACGAGAGTCAGATGCTGTCATTCATATGCAGCTCATTACGTAAGCATTATAACATCATAGCCTGCTCCAACGGCGAAGAAGTTCTGGATGTACTCAAGAACAAAGAGGTAAATCTGATAGTGGCTGACTTGAGAATGCCGAAGATGGATGGCATTGAACTATGCAGGTCAATAAAGAGTGATTTCAATTTCAGTCATATCCCTGTTATCATTCTGACGGCACAGGACGACACGGCCACAATAGTCAAGGCAATGGAAGCCGGAGTGGACAATTTCTTGAGCAAGCCTTTCTCTATGAACCAACTGGAAGCTACAGTCAAGAATCTTTTGTCCAAAACACTACAGATGCAGAAGACGTTCAGTAAAGATCCCGGGACACCTACTGACGAAGTTCTGATGGATTATGTCGATGAAAACTTCATAAACAAGATAACAGATGTGATACTGAATCACAAGGATGATTCAGATAATTCGATCGATCATCTGGCTGCAGCAATGAACATCAGCCGCTCAAGCCTGTATAGAAAAATAAAGAGCATGTCATCATTGTCACCGAATGAATTCATCAGACTGTGCCGACTCAGACATGCTGCAAAACTTTTGGATGAAGGAGAATACCGAATCAGTGAAATCTGCTACCTTGTCGGATTCAATTCCCCGTCATATTTCACAAAATGCTTCCAGCAACAGTTCAATATGACTCCGAAAGAATACAAGAAACGTAAAAGATAAAGGAAAGACTATTCTTCCTCCTTGTCGTAAGGTATGGAATCAACTCGTACAAACTTGCGGATTTCGCTGTCATCCTTTTCATCGGTCCACTTCATGGAATCAGGAGTGAGCCTGACTATATAGTTACTGTTCCAGTCTCCGAAACCGAAATCATAGTTGCCGCGAAGAACAGCAAACTCATTCGTAATGATATTGAAAGAACCCGATTTATAGGATGGAACTGCGGAATAACTGTCGAAATTTGTCCATTGTTCGAATGTCTTGTCATTACGTACAAACTTGATATAGAAAAAAGTGCTGTCCGCAAGCGGTTTCCCGTTAATTTCAACCATCTTCCAGTTGCCGGAGATATTATGGGCAGTCACCGGAAGCAGATCTTCGTCGATACTTATACCCTTGTCACATGACGATGAAAACAAAGCCACGATTACAACCGCAAGTAGCGGAATCTTTCCAAAAATGTTCATATCCTATTTATTATCTATTCTTACTTTTATTGACGATTTGCTTGGAGGTACGCCTAAACCCTTTATAAACACAGTCAGATCACGTTGCCTGACCGTCTTTCCTTCTGACGAAGGATTGTAGCCCAATACTATCTGTCCCTCACTACCAGGCAGAAGGATTTCTGGTTCTGCCTTGAACTCAAGACACGGAGGAAGCATCATGGCTTCGAGTTTCAAAGGATGCTCTCCCAAATTGACGACAGGAAGCTTCTCCATTCCCGGCATCCCTTCGGTAAAAGCGACCGAATCACGTCTCATCCTCAACACTCCTTTCTGGATCGGATAAGGTTTCGACATATCCTTTCCATTCTTGACCTCTATGCTCAGCCGAAGCACAGCAGAGGGTCTAACATTATCTTCTGTATATACGAAAACCTTTCTCTCAAACTTACCAGGATGTCCTTTTGGCTTATATTCAAGACTGATTACAGCATCTTCGCCCGGTGCTACCCTCGCTTTGTCAATAGTCGCTTCCGCACATGTACAGGTCGACACAAGCCTTTTTACATTCAGTTCTGTCCTACCGATATTTACAAATTCAAACCTATAAAAGACCGGAGGATCATCTTCAGAAATGGCAGAGGCCTTTATATGTTTCTCATCAAATCTGAAAGATGCGGAATCATCTGCCAATCTGGGGCTGCTGACCTCTTCCACCTTATCCCTGGGTATGATCCGTATCTGAGCATCAGCCACAGAGGCAAGAAGAAAAAATGTCGACAAAGCGATGAATACACTCCTCATTATACTATAGCCATGAATCTGTATGGGCATTCTTTCTTACAGTAATCACAAAATCCTGAGAAACACCGGAGGCCTTGATGACAGCCTTGGTCTGAGCTGTATTCTCCCCTGCCTCAAACACCAGTCTTCCCTTATCATCCTTTGTACATGTTGCGACTGATGTATCCTCAATCGTCACTGTAAATTCCATATTCTCACCTCCTGCAAAATATATTGCAGGATCAACAACCACTTTAGAACCAGAATTGATATAAATATTCGGGAATGTCATTGCTGTACCGCTTCCGTCTATCTCCTCCAACAGGCGGGATGCATTGACCAGCCCATATCCCATCTTCCCTTTAAAATTCGAAAGATCAAGCTGCATGAAAGGAGATGAACCGCCAAGATCGAAAATATATCTCTTATAAAGCTTTTCTCCTGTCATGTAACTGTCAATATCCACGGCAGAGCGATTCATGAGTTCCACAAAGTCCTCGGCCTTGAAATGTTTTCTCTGCTGAGCTGCATATGAAAGTCCAAGGGCAAGTACACCGGAAACATGAGGGCATGCCATGGAAGTACCTTCCATATATCCATATCCGGTCTCACTGACATGATATGGCAGACATGAAAGGATGCATCCAGCTTCACCTATGGTCATTTCATCATAGTTTCCGTATTCATAATAATAATCCTGATCACCACCTGGAGCACTGATTGTCGTTCCCGTGCCATAATTAGTATATACAGCAGGTGTATAATCTGCTGCAACGGCAGCAACAGCGACAAAACCGGGATAAGCACCAGGATAACTTGCGGCAGCAGCTGATTCATTACCACCTGCAAAGACAGCGATTCCGCCATCAACTACGCCGCTTGGAGAGCCGGCATAATTCACAAAATACTCCAATGCATTCTTTTCCAGCACATTATACATCTCATATTCTTCATCATCTGCATACTGAGGTGTCCATTCAAATGGATTTGCTGCTCCAGAGATATAACCCCAACTGCACTGCAGTATCACAGCACCATTATCAGCAGCATACTTGATTGCACGAACTTCTTCAAGAAGGGTACCGGCATATGCTCCGGAAAATATCTGACAGGACATGACCTTGACACCTGGAATTCCTGCAGCCGCATCACCACCAGCAATAGATGATATACCCAGACCATTATTATTGACAGCGGTAATGACTCCAGCCACATGAGTTCCGTGACCGGAATCATATACATTGTCAACAGATATCACACCACTGTCATTGATAAAATTATAACCATGTCTATCTCCCTTGTATCCGTTCCCGTCATTATCTTCCTTTGAATGCCAGTCAGGTTCACCTTCATTGACCCATATATTGTCCTTCAGGTCAGGATGTTCCACAAATATTCCTTCATCCAGCACGGCAACGATAATGGAAGGTTCTCCCATACTCTTCTTCCATGCATCCTCGCACCCGACGTCAGCTCCTGCAATGAACTTTACATCTCCTCCCGGTACATTAAGATCACCGGTGTTGACAAGATTCCACTGATTGTTCAAGAGAGGATCATCAAAACCCACAAAACTCTGCTTACGGGTAATCATGGCGTTCAATGCACCTTTTGTCAAAGGCCTGGCCTTGCCTTCTGCTGCCTTCTTGAGAGTCCTGTTATACTCCACACGGCTGACTTCACCTAGTCTTGAAAGATTCTGAGCCACTTCCTGAACCGGATGTTCCTCTCCGAATCTGACGATATACCATAAATGCAGCCCCTCCATCCTGAGATTACTCTCAGAACGCTTATCCACAGGGAATACACGCTCTATCTGATAACCATCGACCAGATCAAGTATCTCGTCTACGCTGAGGATACCGGAACGCTGTGCAGGAATACTCTTTCCACTCCTTGTAATGCACGCTTCTTCAAGAATCTGTGCCACATGAGGCTCAAAACGAACGAAAAGCTGTCCGGACACCACATCCGACGAGACATACTCAAGGTTGGTATCTGCAACAGGAGCATTATCCCGCAGGCACGGATCATCTGCACAAGACAGTGCCAAAACTGCTGCCAAGGATACAAAAAATACATTTAAATATCTGATAATCATATCTTTCGTTTATTTTGAAACTTTATTGGGATTGTACTTCTTGTTTGGATAGAAATCATAATAGTAATCCAGACTGACAGGCTCATTGACAAAGCCAGCCTTTTCTCCCTTTCGATTCTTTCCTTCCTGCTGGAAGACCAAGGAGAACGGGAACCACAAATCAAGCTTAGGATGATATAGAATCCAGTCTGGAATATTTCCTGTAAGTCTGTTGAAGTTAATAGCAAACAGGTCTGTGTCAGGAAGTACCTTAGGATATCCTATCAGACTCTCCGGAAGAGTATCCTTCGGATCCATAAGTGGACCGACATCCTCAGCTGTCCATTTCGGAGCATCAAGCATTTCAGGAAGCTCACCTTGAATGTAATTTACAGAAAGTCTCAAGGTATCAAGTTTGTTCCATCTAAGCAGATGCTTAGGAAATTCCGGTTCCTCTACAAAGCCTCCGATATTTGTCCTATTGTCATTGCTGAGGTCATATACAGCATAACGGGTACATGAATTGAAGATCAGGGCCGTAAGGTCAGGGAAATTTTCTTCCTTCAACACAGAAGGGACGGTCTGGAAATTGTTTCCACTCAGGTCAAGATACCTCAGATTTCTCAAGTTGGAGAAACTCTCAGGGAGAGAGCTGATACCATAGGCTCCGATCGTCAGTCTCTTAAGATTGGTCAACTCACAGATGTATTCACCGCAATCAAGCTCCTTAAGAAGAAAGGTATTGGTATTTGAATAGAACACAAGTTCTTCTGCTGCAGTAAGATACTTGACATGAAAAGGAATTCCCTCCTCTGTCCTGAACATAAAGAATTGAACATAACGTACCCTGCCCTTGTTCGGACCGCTCTTATAGACTTCAACATTCCTCCAATGTTCCATCTTTTCAGCTGTATCCCACTCCATATAACAACCGAGAGCTCTGCTTATCGCTATCAACGAAAGAGAATCACCTGCTGGTGTGTTTTCAGGAATGGCTACAGCGGCCTTCTGGTTGACCTTCAGCTTAGTCGGTTTCTCAAGAGTCTCATTGCTGTTCTTCGCAAGAAATTCTATCTCAGCAGTCCTTCCGTCAGTATCAATGGAATTGATGTCCCATTCGAAAGAAATAATCGAATTACGAGGTCTGGATCCTCTTTCCGGCTTGAAATCCGGCTGCTTCTTAACTCTCAGCCACTTTACATCATCCGGGATTACAACATCATACTCTACATTGGCACTTACCATCACATCAAACTCTCGGTCATCCTTTGGTGCAAAGTCAGAAATCTCCTCTTCCTCATCCTCAAGATTGATCAAAAATGGAAATCCGCTTTGAGTCACAGTCAGCTGCGTATCCTTTGACGGGTCATCCTGATTCGTAATGAAGACAACCGCCTCCCTGTTACTATAGGTTAAAGTGGAATCAACGATTATAGTACAATCCACAGAGCCTCTTCCATTGGCAGGAGATACTGTGATCCAAGGAGCCTCTGTAGTGGCATACCATCTGTCAGAAGAGTTCAGCTTCATGCTAAGCTTACCACCTTCAGGCCCAATCACAAAATCATCAGTTTCTACACCGAACTCCACAGGAGGTGTCTGTACACAGGATGCAGAGAAAAGTACTGCAAGGATTATAAGTATTATATTACGATGCATAAATTCTGTCCTCCCATATTAATTAAACAAAATGTCACAACCCGTAATATTCTGAGTCTTATCATAGATCAGGATATACGCTCCTGCCTGTATCGCATAACAGATGTCCTCAGCAGGAAATATTATATTAGGATTATCACTGATATCCAGATAGTAGCATATAGTCGAAATCGTGTCATCGACCTTCCTTATATCATTCGAACCGAGATAGAGTCCTCTAAGGCCTCTATGATTATATATTCCCTGAGGCCAATCACTGAAGCAACGCTCTCCGGTCTTCGCATCCCTCTGACCTCTCATGGCAAATACAGTCAGATACTGGCTGTCCGTAGGTTCCCATGGAAACTCAGTAAAATGATTATAAGACAGTTCCACTCCATATAGATAAGGCATATTTCCGGCATGCATATTCCTAGGAAGGTCGGAGAGGTCATTATAAGAGAGATCCAAAGAAGACAGATAGATCACATTTTCTCCGACAAAGGCACGCTTCGGTATGGAATTGATGTTGCAGCCTCTGAAGTTGACATTACCGACACGTGACTTCGATTGTGCCAGACATAATGGATAGGTTGTAAATTCCGGATTATTGGTAATTGTCAAAGCATTAACATTCAACCCTTTATAGGTACTATCGGCAGCATTCTCAAACTCACTGATATGATTGTATGAGAAATCGACAGAAGCCATATCATATATAGATTCAGCATTGAATATGTCAGGAAATCTTGTAAAGTTGTTCTGTCGCACCGAGAAGGTCTCAATATCTTCTATACCACAGAACATTCCGTTTTCATCACGTGGGAAATCACTCAGATGATTATTGTCAAGATACAGCTGGACTGGCTTTATCGCAGAGCCGAATGCCTTCTTTATAACTGATATCTCATTATTGGAAAGATCAAGCAAACCGATCTTCAACATGTTGCATACAGAAGCAGGCACCTGAGTCAGGCCACAATTGTTCATATAAAGTATCTGAATCAGCCTTCTCGAGTCAGCGTTTGCCAATAGATCCAATCCATAATCAGATTCAGATACTGTCTCACCTTCCGCATTGGTTCCATGGACCTTATTCCACTGAGGATTGCAGGAAAGATTAACAGAAACCAAAGCCGGCATCTTGGCCAGAACGGCAGGGAAAGTCTCCATCTTAGGACAATTATATATCTCGATATCCGTGCAGGACATAAGATTTGCCAATCCTTCCGGCAAAGACTCCAATTCACCGTTCGCCACATAGAATGTTTCAAGCTTAGTAAGCTCCTTTATCTCTTCAGGGATACTCTTGAGGCCATTACAAAGTTTACCTGGATTAAGATCCATAGGCTTTATCTTCATCCGTCCGGTGCCCCTCTCGATAATCTGGTCCTCCGACATCTTTTCATATAGGGATATCTCAGGACAAGACTTTCCATTTTCCATCAAGGCCCTTGCTATCGGCTCGGAAAATTGAGTAGGTGTATGAAGCATCCGGAGATAATTACCATGACGTTCCATCCTGTTCCTCCTGTCAAGACCCTTAGCTATAGATGGATCATACTCAAGAAGATTTCTGTCATTGTGAGTACCGAGATAAAGCTCCACAAGTTCGGTAAGCTGTGAAATTGCAGGACTGAGGTGACCTCTGAAACCAAAATCACTGATGTCGATCATAGCGACCCTACCATTGGCATGAAGACTTACACCAGGCTGGTCTCCCCACAGATCGGGATCCTTATTGAAATCCCAGTTCGTTCCTTCCGGCCAGTCCTCTCCGCTGTAGTACCATCTCTCTCCGTCAAGAGACTTCCATATTTCATACAGAGCATAATAGTCTTTGAGATATTCTGCAGCCGGATTCAACAGCACAGGAACATCAGTCTCAGTAACCTTATTGTCCTCTACCGTAAATGGCTTCTGCTTGGAAAGGGTTTCCCTTCCAAGAAGCTTCTTATCCGCATCATATAGTATATATGCAGTGATATTATAATCTCCGGCAGGAACCAGTACTGTTGTATCACATTTTATCGATGACATCTGATATCCCTCCTTATCAGAGAACCTGTCATCCTCGTCAAAATGTATAGAAAACTCTGTCGGCAGCTTATATAGGGTATCAAGCACTCCTCTTGGAGTTCTCACGACTATGTCGACCTTTTCTATTTCATCAAACGTGAACTGGTTTCCACCTGCCTTGACTTCAGGCTTATCAATAAAGGACAGTTCATCCTTGACAAGAGTAAACCTTACATGACCGCGAGGGGTTACTGCCGCAAACAGGTCGTGGACATTCAGTCCCCCGGCGATGATTTCAAATTCATTGCCGACGATATCCGTATCGGAAGATTTGTAAAGTACTTCATCAAACTTGTCATACAGGTCAAAGGAAACCATCTGATACTTTCCGACCAATAACTTGAGTTTATCACTTCTGAGACCGTATTCCGAACTTTCCTCGTCATATGAGCTCAAAACCATTGTCTGGGATATCAGTTCTCCCTCATAACTCATCGTAACCTTCAGTTTTGCAGCATCATGCAGAAAGTCCAACGCCTTTGTAGGATTCTTGTAGACCTTGAACTGCACGTATCCATACTCCGTCTCACGGTTATCTGGCAATTCATCCATAGAACAGCCTGTCGCAAGAATATACAGAATTGCTGTTAAGACCGGAAGAAGATAAAATTTAAAAACTTTCATATGATAATTAATACTCTTATTCATTACTTAGAGGCTCCAGACAGATCCAATGTACATATTATGACCTGCACGACAATGTTATCCGGATTGTAGAAGAGGATACACCCCTGCACTGTCTGACCGGTCACAGCATCAGGCATGGACATACTTATCGTCACACCTCCGTCCACAAGGGAGAACTGGCCTACAGTCTCGTCATAATCAAGACCATTTACGACAAAATTATGTCTATACATATATGGATTAGGTGAATATGTCACGGCACTCGCCGGAACCGACACAGATAAAGGAATATCAGTCCTTGTATAAGTCAGATGGTAGATAGATGCCAAAGCATATTCCTTGAACTGGTCATAAAGAGGTCCTGAGGTAACTTCCTCCAGCTTTGCTCCACACTGAGAAGCAAGGGATACACTTTCACCGATGAACTCAACCTTGAACTTATCTGTAGTGACCGTAGATGGATCATATTCACATCTGATCACTGCAAGCGGAGGTGTGATGCGGTGTATAGGATCCTCGACATCATACAGTACGACATATCCGGTCGAAGTCGAAGTCGGAGGAGTGTCAACGTTATCATACATGGTTATGATACCGCTCGAATTATCGTCAGACGATGACTGGAAACCAAGCCAGAAGTCAGCATCTGCAGTTTTGTCAACTCTCGCCCCATTAAAGATCTTGAAAGACTTGAACGGTACAGAAAAATACATCTGACCGGCATCCTTCGAATATGGGGAATTATATGTCATGGTATATTTATAGTCAGTCTGACCGAACCAGCCGTCACTGATAGTACCGCCTATCTCAAACTTAAGACCGGCTGCAGACATTTCATCATCAGTAGAAACCATAGTGACATATTCCATGTCAGTACCATACTGAAGGACCGGCACTGCGTATGAAGCGTATTCCTCTTTCACAGCATCTCCTGAAGCTGTAAAAAGTTCCTGCCATGAGGCTTCGACTGACTGAGGCAGGAAGAAGAGCATGGCCGAACGCTCCGCTCCCTCATTATCTTCTATAGTAAAAGTTGCCGTACGTTCCTGAATGACATTTGCAGAACTTGATGAATCCCACGAAGACAATTCTATACTGAACCATGAAGGATTTTCTACGGCATACACACCATTTTCCATTCCTACAGCGAAGATTCTTGCTCCTATTGTCGAAGTAACGGTAGCGACAGCATCAACTTCTGCAAAACCTGTAGCAACCTGCAATTTACCGAAGAAATCATATTCCAGAGAAGTCACACCCATTGACAAGGTATATTCTATCTTGTCCCTTGAGCCAGGGATGAACACCTCCACTTCCTTGACAACTGTCTGCCCGCTCATGAAAGACAGACTGGCAGAAGTGTCATCCAGAGGATACTTTGACGGATTACCCTTCAGTACAAACATGGTCGTACCCTTGGTATTTTCAGGTATATCTACAGTAAGCCACTCTGGCAGGTCAAGGGTCCAGTCACATTTTGACTTGACTTTCACCGGAAGACGATAGTCACTTCCTGACCAGAACAAATCCACAGATGATGCTTCAGATTCAGCATAAGCATATCCGCCATCAGCATATATGACTTCGCCATTCTCATGAAGAGCCGGAAACAGGGAGATCTCTCCTGAAGATGGCACCTTGACAGTCATGGTTTCCACAGGCTCTCCATCATGCAGAAAGACAATCTCTGCAACAGTTTCTTCGAGAGAATGGCTTGTAACTGTCATACGACATTCTCCTGAAGTCGATTCCGGAATATCGATCACTAGGTAATCAGGAGATGACACAGACCACTCGCAATTCGATTTCACAAGAAGAGGCATTCTGAAATCGGAATGTTGCTCAGACCATATAAGTTCTATCTCCGTAGTTGACTCATCAGAATATTTATAATCAGTACCGTCCTGATTCATTTCAAAGTTATTGTCAACAATGGATACAGGGAATATATTCATGGATATACCCTCTGCAGGTCTTTCATATCTGGCAACGACCTTGCTTTCATCACCCATCTTCAATGTAAGTTCACAAGAACGGCTCTGAGTCAGCTCAGCTACATCTGAAACTACAAAGTCAATCTCTACAGGCTTTTCTGATGCCTTGCCTGAAACTTTATAATTCTTCCTGCCGGCATACTCCAACCAGAACCACGAATAAGTTTCTGTCGGGACACTGAGTTCCCAATCTGCACCCGGTGTAAATGTATATTTTACGGTTTCGCCTGGCTTGAGATCCAGCTTCTCAATAAAATCAGGGAACTTGACATCTACAGGCTTCTGCATTTCCTCCTGGATAGGATTACATGAAAACAGGCAAATTGCAGCTATAGCTGAAAGCAATATGGTAAAAATTCTTTTCATAATTCTAAGCTTGGTTCATTACATTACATTCCTTCTTCCCTTTTAAGACGGTCAGCCTCTTCATCACTCACCCACTCCATAATATTATAATAGTGTCCTACTGTACCGACTGGGACTCCAATATTCTCTACATACATTTCCGTTGCAATGGTAAGATAGCTTCCACACGGATAGAAAAGTGAATCGTAATATGGGCTTGTTCTTATTCTGATCCTGTCATCTCCATGTATGATACCGAAGATATTGCCTTCATCAGAAGCGATCTGTCCTTCTTCTACACTTACAAATGGTTTCATAGGATCATCCGTATCAAAGGTTATCCTTATGTCATAACCATCAGCAAGCCAGTTCTCACAGATTATGGTATTCGGAGTATTAGGATCTGCCTTGGTATAGATCAGTCTCTGATAACTTCCAGTAACCGAATATTCATATAGGAACATGGAAGTGAACATACACCATCCTGTAAAGTCATTGATATCGAAAGGACAGCATTTCACAAGAGTAGCCTTAGTCTCCCTACCGTATAAAGGCATTTCGAGCTGATCCGGCATTACAAGGGATAAGGTGAAGCCCAATGAATCTTCTGCCTCAAAACTGTCGAATATTCCGTGGACAAGCACATCGCTTCTGGTCTCACCGGCCTTGATCGTCACAGTATTAGATGCAAGAGTATAATGAACGTTTTCTATGGCATTGCTCCCCTTGTCGATGATTTCCACAGCAAATGTCCTGTCGTAGTCACAAGCTACGGTAGAAACTACCGGAATACTGAAATATTCCACATCACTCTGAACCGGATAAAAAGCTGCAGTATCGGCAAACATCACATACTCAGCATCCGAATATGTGACATAGTTTTCCTGACAGGCAGCCAGAAATGACAAAACTGTCGTAATTATAATTACAGATTTTAATATATGCTTCATATCTAGCTGTTTATCAGTTACTTTCATTTGGTTTTATCTCAGATCCCGGAGCCTCGATCTCATGACGAGGTATAGGCCACACGAACAACGGATCTCCTTTTTCAATCTTAAGACTACTGCCCTCAGACAAGGACTGGTTCTGAGGCTTACGTTCAAATCCCATATTCCATCTCTTGAGGTCATGAAGGCGGAAACCTTCCATATAAAGTTCCCTTACCCTCTCCTCTGAAATTGTAGTCTGCCAATTGCTCTCATTGACACTTATGCTGCCACCGGTCATGAATCTGTTGCTTCTCAATGTGGACAGATCGGATGAGGCCGCACCGTAATTCGGAGAAGCTTTGCGGCAATACGCCTCGGCACGAATCAGGTACTGTTCCGCAAGACGAAGAGGTTTAGGCATGTTCACATGATAGATATTCAGGGCTATAAGATCCTGATTACCGTAATATTTTACAAGAAGAGGATAGGCCAGCCCATGAGAATACCCTGTCTGAAGAGTCGCAAAATATGCTTTACTGCGATAATCCGCAGATGCATAAAGATTCAGAACTGATTCTGACGGCACAAAGTCCGGATAATAATAGGTATAGTCATTGTTGAATGTCAGGAAAGACTGACCGGTAGAATATCCGTATGATGTACTTGTATATCCCAGACGCCATATTATCTCATAGCCTGAATCATAATTCCACATATAGTCGAACATCGACATTCCGCTGGCAGGAGAAGCGGAATTGACCGATGACAGTGCAAATGAGTCAGACTCGATAAGTCTGGTCGATTCCTCGATAGCCGAATCCCAATCCTGCATATAAAGGGCCACTCTGGCATGAATGGCATGTGCCGCTGCATTGGTGAAATAAGCTGCATTATAACTGTCATTGTCCTCGTCAAGAAGTTCTTCAGCCTTGGCCAGGTCATCAAGAATCAGCTGATAGGACTCTCTGAGAGTAGCACGTTTAGCAGGCTGATCTGTAAAATAGCTTGTTTTCAGAACGACGCCGGACTCCGGTTCGTCTGCAATTGTCTCATCATAAGCCTTGCAGTAGAGTCTTACAAGTTCCGAATAAGCCAGAGCCCTGGCACAATATACCTCACCTGTATAATAGTCTATATACTCCAGCTCGACATCATCCACTAATGTCTTCTTCAGTTCCTCAACCTGATCAAGATAGAAATTGCATCTGCCGATCACTACATAAAGGCCGGCATAAATGCTTTCGATCTCTGAATCAGTAGAACGGATGTTCCACTGCCACAAAGGGACAAAATTATTTGAGTTACCGTTCACAGCATATACGAGGTCACACTGGATGTCAGGAAGAATAGTCAGAAGGCCACCATAGAGAGAACCGCTCATCAAGGATGTATATATACCTGTGAGATGCTGTTCTGCCTCTTCAAATGACTTTAGAGATTCTTCCTCCAGTATATAATCTCCTGGATACTTCTCCAGACATGAAGAAAGAGTCATGGCAGCGACTGTCAAGGCCACTGCCTTTACCATCAGTTTATATATATTATTCATAGTCATAATCATCTTTAGAACATCAGATCAAGGCCGAAAGTATATTGACGGGACATCGGATACTGTGCCTGATAAAGGTTACGGGTACCTTCCGGATCAAGGCCGGAGAAGTTAGTGAATGTAAAGAGATTCTGTCCCTGCACATAGAATTTGAGGCCCCTGATGAAACCTGTCTTCTTCAAGACACCGGAAGGAAGTGAATATGATAGCATCAGATTCTTCAGACGCATGAATGATGCATCTTCAAGAAGGCGGGTGTCAAACTCCGAGTATTCACCATGACGAGGAATATCTGTGATATCTCCAGGATTCTTCCATCTGTCAAGAAGTCTTCTCGACTGATTGTAAGTCATGAAACGGCCATTGGATTCATCAAAATATCTGTCATTGTTGATCATCCATCTGTCTGCCACCCAGCTGAACTGTGCAGAAAGACTGAGACCTTTCCAGGAAAGGTTGGTACCGAAACCTCCCTGCCATGGTGCAAAATAGGTCTTTCCAACAAGCACTTTATCCTCATCCTTGATTTCATTGACGATATTGCCGTCCTTGTCATACCACAATGCATCACCATTGGCAGGATTCACACCTGCATAACGGTTGATGAAGAACTCACCTACAGGATGGCCCACAACAAGCTTTGTATTCGTACCTGAATTTTCATATTCAGTAACACCGTTGTAAAGTTCTACGATACGGTTGTGGTTATATGACACGTTAGCATTGACCGTCCACAGGAAATCATTGACATTCAATAATGTACCTGTAAGATTCAGTTCAAATCCCCTGTTTACCATGGTTCCGACATTATCCCACTTGTAACCATATCCGTTTGATGCTGCATAAGAGACAGGCACCTGCATGAGCATATCGGTGGTTTTCTTATTGTAAAGTTCGAAATCGACATTGAGTCTGTTCCAGAATCCTAAGTGGAAAGCCAGATTGGTCGTCCAGGTATTCTCCCATGTAAGATCTTCATTTCCAGGCTGTATCGGAGCCAGTCCGGCATCGCCTACATAATCAAAGCCTCCACCGACAAGAGCGAGATGCTCATAGTTAGGTATCTCTGAGTTTCCGGATGTTCCTGTACTCAGTGCAACCTGAGCCATGGTCAGCCAGCTGCGTTTATCTGCCATGAAATCCTCGTTGAGAAGATTCCACATAAGTCCGACAGACCAGAATGCTCCCCATCTGCTGTTCTTTCCGAAACGTGAAGATCCGTCGGCTCTTACAGAGAAATCAGCATAATAGCGTCCGGCCATATTATACTCACCTCTTCCGAAGAATGACACTCGTGAATAATCCGATGTCGAGGTGCTGCCCCATGAAGTTACCCTGGTTGCTGTAGAAATATCCGTAAGCTTATCGTTAGTCTGTCCCTTTGTTCCGATACTGAAGCTTTCAGTGTGATAATCCTGACCTTCCTGTCCCAAAAGGAAGTTGAAATCATGGATACCGTCAATATCAAACCTGTAAGTCAATGTATTGACAACCTGAAGGTTCATTCCATCAGCAGAACTTCTCGATGCAGAACCTTCACCCTGGTTTGGATAATAGCTTGCGAAAGATTGACTGAAGCCTGTCGTATGAGAAAAGTCAACACTGAACTGAGAACGGAAGACAAGATTCTTTGCCAAAGTCGCTTCCGCGAAGACTGTAGAGAAGACCTTATATTTCTTGTAAGAAAGAGGATTATTGGCCAGCCACTCCAGCGGGTTCTGACCCTGTCCTCTCCAAGATCCGTCATTGATAGAGGCCAGAGAGCCATCCTTTTTGTAAGGATTCCAGTAAGGGAGCATGAAACGGGCAGCTGAAATAGGAGTTACAAGTGCATATGCTCCCTCATCAGCCTGCTCTATGTTCTGATAGTTGAACATTGTGTTTGTTCCCATCCTCAACCATGGGGCCATCTGCTGCTCAAGGTTGAAACGCATTGAATATCTTTCGAACAATGATCCCGGAGCGATACCGTCCTGATCATAATATCCTCCTGAGAAGTAGTAGTTGGTCTTGTCCGTTGCACCGGAAACGGAAACTTCATGATTCTGAAGCATTGCCGCATCATTGTATACCACGTCAAGCCAGTTGATGTCGGTCTTGGCAAGAAATGCATAATCCTGGCCATCTGTAAGTCCGAGTTCCTTTTCATACTGGATACGTTCGGACGTATTCATCAGGTCCCACTTTCCATAAGCCAGAGAAGACACACCCATCTGCATACGGTAATTCACATTAGGCTTGTCCATGTTTCGTCCACGCTTTGTGGTGATCACAATCACTCCGTTTGCTGCTCGTGCACCGTAAATCGAAGTAGAAGATGCATCCTTCAGCACCGACATGCTTTCGATATCTGCCGGATTGATTGTGTTGAAATCAGATGCAGATATCGCCACACCATCAAGGATATACAGTGGTGCTGTTCCTGAATTTATAGAGTTGGTACCACGGATGGTCATTGAAGTCGACGCACTTGGTTCACCTGTATTGGAAAGGACAGTAAGTCCGGCGACCTGTCCCTGCAGTGCCTGATCGAAGGCAGCTGTAGGAGTATTCTCAAGTTTTTCACTCTTTACCGTCGATACAGATCCTGCAACAGTGCCTTTTTTACGGACACCATATGCAATGACCACTACATCATCAAGCTTCATGGTCTCTGACTGCATCACAACATCGTGTCTGAAAGTTTCAACAGCAGGCACTATGACCTTTTCATCCAGGAAACCGATACTTGTAAACGTCAGCTCGGTTCCCGGCTTCACTTCTATCTGATAATCTCCATCAAGGGATGTAACGACTCCTGTTCCAGGACCGGCCATAACAGCGACTCCGATCATCGGGAGTCCGTCATCAGCAGAAGTCACGACACCGCTGACCTTGACAAGAGACTGGGCCTGAGCATCAATTGTCCCAAACAGGATTGAAGCTATCAGTGCCAAAACGAATGTATTTAGTTTTCTCATCAGTGTGTATTTTCTCAAGTCTTGCAAATATATCAATTTTTTAATAGAACTCCAAGACATCACACATCAATAAAATCATCCACATTATGCTGATTTATCGTAAGTTCCATCAATTTTACTATACATCATAATTTATCAAAAGAACAAACTTACAATTTTCATCCAATAAGCACGAAATACTAAAAAACAATAAGAGAGCAGATTTCACAACCTGCCCTCTCAACACTAAATAGTATAAAAGCAATAATGATGAATGGACATCATATCAGAAGTTTTCAAATGACCCGTATGCAGCTTCTACCAGATGATTTTCAAGTCGTGAATCTTCCGGCAGATTAGCGACATCATATTGCCGTTCAATCTTATAGTACCCACAATGCCCGTACTCAAGATACTCACATCCCTGATAAGCAGCAGAGCCTTCCCTTGTCAGGTCCAACGAATCAAATGACATATCAGCCTGGCTGTTACAGAAATCAAAACGGAAAATATTGTATCTGTATGGATAAAGGTAGTTTATCAATGAATTCCAGCTGGAATCCAGAGATGAATCATTAAAGCTATCCGTCATTGGCATAAAGATCGAATTAGTCTCATACGACTCAGGTACATGAACTTTCGAATACCGGTCACTCAGGTTATTGATAACTTTCGAGACCACGGATATTGAAGGGAACGGACTATCAGACCAGAAATCACTGTAAGCATGGGTGGAATATTCAGTAAAGGGGACAAAAGAATATCCTAAAGTGCTTGACATACCATCAGTTTCCACATCAATCTGGACTCCTACAGTAAGATATAGAACAAGGTCAAACGAATAATACCCTTCTATTATCCTGCCTGAATGTTTATTGGTTACTGAGCCTTTGGCAATGATGGAACCGCAGGGAAAGAAGTCTGCTGCCCCATCGTAATCCGGTTGTGGGTAGAAACATGAAAGAGCCAAAGAGGATTTTCCATACACATAATTGTATTCCAACATTTTATCAGATAGTTCAACACCCCTGTTCCATATATGTTCATCAGGTTTCAACGCTGCATGATCAAGTCCCGTCGTCCGCCTAAGCTCCCAGGCCGAAGCTTTTGCCGGTGCTTGAGAACCGAATCCTATTTCCGTCATGGAGTTTCTTGAATCACCAGGAGCCAACTGCATATTCACAAATTCCCCAAGATGACGCTGTCCGGGGAACGCAGCCTGGACATCAAGACTGAACCCTGTTCCTTGAACATTCCAGAAACTGTTTTCCTCTACCACATCAACATATTGAGTATAAACATCTTCACCACAGCTGTCCAGGCCATAAAAACGATATGAACATAGATATTCTTCGTCGTCATCAAGGCCACAACCGGCAAGACTGCATCCATACGATATGCCATCTCCGTTTCCAGATCTGCTTTCCATGGAAATGGAAAAGTCCCTGACCGGATGATCGACATGTTCTCCCATCCATTCCGCATAATCTTCCGGATAGAAAAAATCGCTGAGAGGCAGGACATCACCGGTCTGTGCATCGGTCAGGAAAACATCAAGTTCATCCTCTGTTCCAGACTCATTAACGACAATATTCCCAGAGCCTGAATAGCCGGAACACACTGCCAGTCTGACATTCTTCACTGCAAAGTCAATCACAGCAGACTTCACACCTTTGTCAATACGCAGAGTCCTGACTCCAGGCAAGGCTCCATAAATGAACACTTTGTGCGGACAATCAGGCAATATGGTCATGACAGCAGCAATATTACCATCAGAATCCTCACACCTGTATATCCTGGCCGACTGCTGAGCCACTCCCGTGACTTCGACCCTCGTCCCGCCAAGAGTTACTGTTGCCGGTGAACCTGAAGAGACGTCATGCAAGGTAAGGACCCCAAACTGATGTATATAGCCTGCCGGGGCAAATTCATAATCCGCATAGTCTCCTGCCCACTCGACATCAGCTGTAATCTTCCACGACAATTTTCCCAGTCCCTCCTCGGTCACAGTCATTGCAACATACAGTTCTGAATTACGCCTGACATTAAAATCAGATGTATTATCCTCACCAAGATAAAGTCTATAAGTCACATTTCCACCATATTGTGACTGATCGGCAAATGTGCAATCAAGTTCAAGATAAGAACATAACGCTGAGACCTCGGATATACGATGCGGAATCTTCTCCCATGGATCGGAATTATCCGGAAGCAACATGCCCTGACAATTCTCAAGAGTATAGAAGCATATACTGCCTCCAGAATTTAAGAGACTGATATCTTTCTCAGATGCAGCATCCCCTGCCCCAACTTCAGCAATCTTCTCCGCCTTGCTGCCCCCGGCGGCAAAAGGTCTCATCACATTAGGTGTCTGACAAAGCCTTGCCCCCGTAACCTCCAGACCTGCCAGTGCAGACAAATCAACGGACAGCCATATTCTTGATACCATCCTTACCAATTCCAACTGCAGCTTGCTGTCCCCGCCGTCCGCCACCCAACCTGATCTGGCCCAAGAAAACGGAAGTCTGGCAGACATATCACTTACAGCACTGACTGCATAGGTATAGCTTTCCCGAAATGAGATTTCATCTCCAGATGGAGCCACCCTGCCGACATTTGCCACCGCATACAGGTTATATTTTTCTCCCTTGACCAGAGAAAGTGATAAAGAAGACAGTTGTTCCGAATACAGATAATCAGCCAGTTGCCCTCCGCTATAAGCAAAAATATTTATATCACTTATGACATCTGAGGCTTCTATCATACTTTTAGTATTCCCGAGGCCAGCTACAATCACATCAAAGGACAGCTCGACATCTTCATTAACTTCCATTTCATCAGAGTATTGGAATGCTCCCACACACGCCGTACACAAAAGGACAGACAGCATCAATTCAATATTCCTCATACTCATGGCAGTTTATATTCTGACGTATTCTTCAAACCGACCAAACCGAAATAAGAGGCTTCCACATCCCCTTTCAGATATATCTTCCGACCAAGGAGATGAGGGTTATCCACCAGATTTATCCCATCACGGACAGAACCTGCGGGCAGATGAATTGAAATACAAGAAGATCGGGACGACACAGTAGAACGAGGTCCTAAAAGAAGATTCGTTCGGGACGTGAAAGGTTCACTGAAAGAAGCAGAAACCGATGTCAGATTGCCTCCGACTATATAACCGCACACCCACACATCCTCATTTCCTACAGCCTCGGAAATTTGAGCAACAGTCAACGCTGATGCTGCGGAATTCCCCTTTCCACTTTCATCTCCGATGACATATTTGTCATCCAGCCAATATCTTGATGTATCGACTGCAACAGACACCCTTCCATTATTACCATCCGACTGGCTTCCTACAGCACCGACTGTCAGATTCAAGATTTCCCGAGACAGCAAGGTCCGTGTCATCAATACCTTATCAACGCCCCCGTCACTGAGAATCAAGGATATCGGACCGGGGGTGAAATAAGCCACACGTTTTTCCGAATATCCATACATAAGTTTTCCCTGTGTAGATTTGAGGAATAGCACACCATCAGGACAGGCACTTAGAAATTCCGGCAGGATCCTAAGTCTCACCCCACTGTTCAGCTGCGAGCATACAAGATTTACCGACATCGTCCCTCCGGACGGAACAACGACTACCTGTTCATCCCCATATTGCGGAACTGAAAATGCTGGCCTTTCAAACACACACGACACAGCTGAGACCGTATAGTTTCCTGGTTTTACCTGAATCGATTCTGGCGAATCACCGAATTTACCGTTATAGACAGTTTCACCAGAAGCATTCTTTACAGAAAGAATAAACTCGCTTGTATCAGGTAACGATTCCCGGGTCCTCGTGTCAGATTCATGAAACATAGCAAAAGAGATTCTCAGTTCACCATCTGTTTCATTTTCCGCACTCTCCTTACTGCAAGACAAAAATAACGGCAGCAGGAACAACAGACACATTTTCTTCATAAGCTTTCTCCTCCATTTCGTTAATCCCGCGACATTGCGGTATGCAGCAAATGTATAAGAGAATCAGCCGAATGGCTTTAAGAAAAAGAAAAAGTTTTTATTTCTTTTTTTTAGTGCAGGTTTTTCTCTTTTTTATAGTCTTCCGAATAAAAATATCACAAAAAAAACACGAGGCAGTCACAATCACTGCGACCACCCCGCTACTTAACCTAAACTTAAACTATGAAAAACTTCGTGACAAATGTAAGAATAAATACTTTATTTACCAACATCTGCTATACGAATCTTCGCATATTTTAGTATCAATATTTTATCTCCATGCTCGTCAAACGATATTTTTGCCTTCATATCTGCACCGGTTCCGACGATTTCCCTGATGACACCAAAGCCGAAACGATTGTGTTCAATCCTGTTTCCGGCCCTGAGCTGCAGTACCGGTGTAGGCTCGAATTCCGAGTCCGGCACACGTTTCGGGACAGGCTGCGGACGACGGAATGGAGCCGGTTCTGAGTTTCTGACCGGCATGACCGGCTTGCGGGCAGGAGTTTCGGTACGGACATTTCCAGAACGGCCATATGTATTGAATCTTACGGAAGCCTTCATTCCCCATCCCATACCAGTCTGTTTATCTTCCGGTTCATCATCCATAGTTATCGGGTTGAATATGTATGACTGGTCTATTTCCCTGATGAAACGGCTTGGAGAATTTGATTCATGCTTACCGTTACGCATCCTTGTCGAAGCAAATGAGAAACTTAGTGCCTTCTTCGCCCTCGTCATCGCCACATAAAACAGTCTTCGTTCTTCTTCAACCTCGGATTCTGTAGCCATGAAGCCTCCTGAAGGGAATATATTCTCTTCCATTCCAGCCACATATACATATGGAAATTCCAGACCTTTTGACGAATGTACTGTCATCAGAGTCACTTTATTAGACCCGTTCTCGTCATCGTTGACATCGACAGCGCTCAAAAGAGACACATTTTCAAGATAGTCTCCAAGAACGACTACAGGCAGTTCAGCTTCCTTCAGTTCCACACCGTCTTCAACCGTACCGTCAGCCTGCATCTCTTCGAACATTTCATTATGACGTTCCTCGACATGATTCTTCACACTGTTCAGGAGTTCCTCAACGTTTGCTGTCCTGGACTGACCTTCAATACTTGTATCACTCTTGTACATCATCAGAAGACCCGAATCCATTGCCAAAGCAGCAGCAACATTGTATGCATCCTCTTTCGCCGCCCTGACCGCCAGCCTTGCTATCATATCGCAAAAATCCCTGATCTTCCTTACCGCAGCGGACTTAAGACCAAAAGATTCAAGATCCTCGGAATATGCAGCTTCGAAAAGCGAGAGGCCTCTAGAAGAAGCTGCCGCTGTCAATGCTGCCAGAGATGTATCTCCAATGCCGCGTGCCGGCTTGTTGACCACTCTTTTGAAGGACTCATCATCTTTTCTGTTCACGACCAGCTTGATATAGGCCATCATATCCTTGACCTCTGCCCTCTCAAAAAACGAATTGCCGGAATAAATAACATACGGCAGATTTCTTCGCCTGAGAGCCTCCTCTAGGGCACGAGACTGGGCATTGGTCCTATATAGAATTGCAAAATCCTGATATTCAGCATGTTCAGAATGTATGACAGAGACGATCGAAGATGCTATCAGCACTGCCTCCTCCTGCTCCGTATAAGCCTTGATAAGCCTGATCTTCTCTCCGTCCTCCCCCATAGAATAACATTCCTTCGGAATCCTGGCAGTATTCCTGGCTATCAACGAGTTGGCCGCTTCTACAATGACTTTTGTGGATCGATAGTTCTGTTCGAGACGGAAAATATGGTGTTCAGGATAATCCTTTCTGAAATTCAGAATATTCTCTATCTTGGCTCCTCGAAAAGCATAGATCGACTGCGAATCATCTCCAACGACACAGATATTCCTATGGAACTGACTGAGCTTCTTCAAGATCAGATACTGTGCAAAATTCGTATCCTGATACTCATCGACCAGTATATGGGAAAAACGCCCTGCAATACTCTCAAGTGCAGGAATATTATCCCTCAGAAGTATATTCATATTCAGCAGGATATCATCGAAATCCATGACTCCGGCCTGCTTGCACTTCAAAGAATAGAGTCTGTAGATGTCGCAGATACGAGGCTTTCTTGCTGCAGCATCATTCTGCATTGCGACAGAGTTCCTGCTATAACCTTCCGCCGTAACCAGATTATTCTTTGCCATCGAAATCCTGCCCAGGACATCCTTGGGCTTATAGACTTTTTCATCCAGCTGAAGTTCTTTAAGGCATGTCTTGATGGCTGCAATTGAATCACTGGTATCATAAATTGTAAACGATTCAGGATAGCCCATGGATTCAGCATATTCCCTCAGAAATCTGATGAAGACCGAATGGAATGTACCCATATAGAGTTTTCTCGCCTTCCTTTCTCCAACCATCAGGGCTATCCTCTCCTTCATTTCAGAAGCAGCCTTTTTGGTAAATGTCAAAGCAAGGATTCCCGAAGGTTCGGCACCCGATTCAAGCAGGTATGCTATCCTGCTCGTCAGAACCCTTGTCTTCCCCGACCCTGCACCTGCTACTATCAGCACCGGTCCGTCCACACAACTGACAGCCTTTCTCTGCTCGCTGTTCAGTCCATCTAAAATAGCGTTCTTCTTTTCCATAATGACGACAAAATTAAATAAATGATTGCAATTTAGAAGTACCTTTCCGGAAAAAGATATCAAAAGAGCGGCTTTCGTGAAATATTGCAGATTCTTACTACGTAAGTAGAAAAAATTATGTAACTTCGCGGGCGCAAATTTGAAATTATACTCAAAACGGTTTTTATAATGTCAAACAACATCTATTTGAAAAAGGGACTTAACATTCCGATCAACGGAACGGCAGCCCAGAACACCAAGAAGGTGATCGTTCCTGACGTTGTTGCCGTGAAGCCTACAGATTTCAGAGGTCTCGTTCCGAAGCTTCTGGTAAGAGAAGGCGACAAGGTACTCGCAGGTTCACCTGTCCTGGCAGACAAGATGTCTCAGAACATCCTCTTCACATCTCCGGTAAGCGGAACTGTAGCAGAGGTTGTAAGAGGCGAAAAGAGAAAGTTGCTTGAGGTACGCATCAAAGCTGATGCGGCACAGGAGTATGTTGATTTCGGTCCTAAGGACGTGACTAAGATGAACGCCGAGCAGATCAAGGAAGCAATCCTTGCCTCAGGACTCTGGCCATCACTGGTTCAGAGGCCATACGGAATCATCGCTAATCCAGAAATCAGACCTAAGGCAATCTTCGTTTCAGCATTCAACACTGCACCGCTTGCAGCTAATCCTGAGTATGCTCTTAAAGATGACCTGAATCACATCCAGACTGCCATCAATGCTCTTGGCAAGCTCACTGATGGCGGAGTACACTTCTCGTTGAATGAAGAAAACTATTCAGGGACTCCATTCCACAGGATTGAAAATGTAATCCAGCACACATTTTCAGGAAAACACCCTGCAGGAAATGTCGGAGTTCAGATCCACCACATCTCACCGATCAAAAAGGGTGAGACAGTATGGACAGTTTCACTTCTCATGCTGGCTGCAATCGGAAAGCTTTTCAACACAGGAAAATATGATGTAAGCAGAAAGATTGCTGTCACAGGTCCTATGGCAGAGGGTCCTGCATATGTAACAGGATATCCTGGCATCGCGATCAAAGACCTCAAGGATTTCTTCAACCCTTCACTTGACCTCAGATTCATCAGTGGTGACGTCCTCACAGGTACAAATATCGGCCGTGACGGTTACCTCGGATTCTACGATAATCAGGTGACTATACTTGAGGAAGGTAACAAGTATGAGCTTCTTGGATGGGCGAAACCATTCAGACCTAAACTATTCAGTACTTCACGCACATATTTCTCATGGCTTACACCTAACAAGAAGTATGACATGGACACCAACCTTCATGGCGGTCCGCGTGCATTCGTTGTAAATGACGTCTATGGAAAGGTTCTTCCAATGGACCTCTATCCTGTATATCTGCTCAAGGCCTGCCTCGCAGGTGACATCGACAAGATGGAGAAGTTCGGCATCTATGAAGTCCTCGAGGAGGATCTCGCACTCTGTGAATATGTCGACCCATCGAAGATCTATATCCAGCAGATAATCACTGACGGTATCTCCCTCATGTTGAAAGAAATGTGCTAAAGCTAAGAATTATGAACGGATTAAGAAATTTTGTAGATAAGATCAAGCCTACCTTTGAGAAAGGTGGCAAGCTCGGATTCCTTCATTCGACATTCGATGCTTTCGAGACATTCCTCTTTGTCCCTAACACAGTGACACGCAAAGGAGCACACGTAAGGGACTGCGTCGACTTGAAGAGAGTCATGATCATGGTAGTGATCGCCCTGGTTCCTGCAATGCTTTTCGGTATCTGGAACGTAGGTTATCAGCATAAGCTCGCTTTCGGTCTTACAGACTGGAACTTCTGGAACATTGTTCTTTACGGTCTCGTAAAGGTGCTTCCACTCTATCTTGTATCATACCTTGTCGGTCTTGGAATCGAGTTCGTATCGGCTCAGATCCAGGGACACGAAGTAAACGAGGGCTATCTCGTTTCAGGTATGCTCATTCCGCTTATCGTTCCTGTTGACGTTCCGCTCTGGATGCTTGCAATTGCAGTTGCATTCGCTGTGATCATCGGCAAGGAAGTGTTCGGTGGTACAGGCATGAACATCTGGAACCCTGCACTCCTTACACGTGCATTCCTCTTCTTCTCTTATCCGAGCAAGATGTCAGGTAGCACAGTATGGACAGGAGGCGTTGAGAGATTCATGAACGAGGGTGTTGCATTTCAGGCTGGCAACGGTCTCGTTGACGGTTTCTCCGGAGCGACTCCTCTTGCTGACCCTACACTTGCGAACCTCCAGCCTAAGCTCATGGATATGATTCTCGGTACAATTCCGGGATCAGTAGGTGAGACATCTGTGATCGCAATCCTCCTCGGAGCCATCATCCTTATCGGAACAGGTGTTGCCAGCTGGAAAATCATGTTCTCATCAGTTCTCGGAGGTCTTGCAATCGGATATCTCGGATATGCAGTAGGTGCAACGGATCTTCCTGGTTATTATCAGCTTGTGATGGGCGGTTTCCTCTTCGGTACCGTATTCATGGCAACAGATCCTGTAACTTCAGCTCAGACAGAGTGCGGCAAGTGGATCTATGGATTCCTCGTAGGTGCTCTAGCAGTGACAGTACGTCTCTGGAACCCAGGTTATCCTGAAGGAATGATGCTTGCCATCCTCCTCATGAACACATTCGCACCTCTGATCGACCACTATGTTATCGAAGGCTCGATCAAGAGAAGGGCAAAGAAGGTAAAAATCGCTTAATATATATTATAAGGTATGAATACAAACAGTAATACATATACAGTCATATATTCGATTATCCTTGTAGTGATAGTCGCTGCGGTTCTTGCCTTTGCGGCAATGTTCCTCAAGCCTACCCAGGACGCA
>JAGAKH010000033.1 GCA_017625725.1 Bacteroidales bacterium
CCGAGGCACTCAACTGTGACACCATGGCTCTGACTGAACAAGTAATATCAAACGATAAACAAATCAAAGCAGTGAAGGTAGCCTTTGACAAGCTGGCGGTCGCCGCCTGACGGGCTAAAATTCACTTGCGAAACTTAAGATTCTTAGTTTCATCCCAGAGTGAATCTAATCCATTTTTATGATAATATTTAAGGGTCCTAATATAGGCATCTTGTTCAACAGGATGTCTATTATGCGGCTTTTTACTCATCACACTTGGTATACCAAACTTTCCATAATAGAGATACCCATATGTCTGACTCTGAATATAATGTCCATATTCATGTTGGAATAGAGCATTAGATGGATCTGCCACCAAATCGGAGTCCCCAACAATATAACTACCTTGTGTTATGGCACCCCATCCATTTTTTCTCGTAGGAACCACTGTTGCACCATACAAATAGTCAACGGACTCTACTCCACCATATAAGCACCATGTATTATAAGCGTGAGCCGTTAATAAACCGAATAATGTTTGTATGGACTGATATATGAACCTAGAGGCCACTTCCCAAACTCTCTCCCAATTATCCTTATTCGGATCCGTCACAAATAGTCCTCCCCATATTTTTAAATCGTTGTGTGCCATCTGTACCGCCCTATCCCATCCTCCACCGATTAAACCAATAAGGAACGAATCTATAACAAAAAACTCCCCACTCTCATCTGCAAATATAAGCGGATTATTCAAACAATATGAATATCTGTTGAAATTCTGCGTAAAGTAATTATGATGTTGATGCTGGCAGAATAGATTTCTCCATTCGCTTCGCTCAGTCGAAATGACAAGAAGGATGATCAGGCGAAATGACAGGAGGAGTGGTCAGTCTATGGTATCCGTTGGTCACTTGACATGTCATGGAATGAAGGGAATCGGACAAAAGCCTGATGAATCTGTGCCAGATGCGATAAAGCCCCGCCCTGGAGATGTGATGTGTGATTCCGGGGCGGGGCTATGGTTGTTTCAGACTGTCAGGGGATCATCAGTCCTGTGCGTTCTTGATTACTTCCTCGTATGGAGGCCACATCTTGATGTCTTTCATTTCGGGAGTTGGAGGATATGCAATTAGCCATCCCAGAGCATCTAATTCAGCTTTTGTAAAATCATAACGTAGCAAGATCAAATATTGGTCACGTATTGTAGACCAATCTGTCTCTTTATACTTTTCACTATCGAACACAAAAACTCTAATGGTATCCGTAGCTGATAAGGATTTAGTCCAGTCATACCCTTGTCTCATAATAAAGTCATAGGGAGAAACGGAGAGGTTTTTGGATGGAACAACTAACTCAGTCACCGGTTTTTCATCAGGCAATCTAGTACCCATAGTTTGATCATACGTTCCCCAAACAACAACTTCATTATTACTGAGATTGCACATAGAAATCCCATGTTCTGAGATTATTGATTCTAAAAGCTTACAACCTGAAACAGTAAATGTAATGAATAAAAATAGAATAAAACGTTTCATATTACTGAAATTACAGAAAAAACAATCCTGTTAATAACGCATAATAGCCTAATGTGGTGTAAAAATACCAATTTAATATTTAGTCTTTATTTTCTTGAAGTATTGTATGAATTGTGAAAAGGCCACAATTCTTCACACATAAAACAACCATACATTATTTTATGGTAAACAGATTGAGGTGGGAAAAGATATGTAACATATGAATTTACCACATAATCAGGAATCTCGTCAAAAGAGTGTATTGCACCATTGACTTGCCAAATATGCCAACACCGTTTTCTGATGCAAGGTTCATCAACATAATTCCTAAAATAAATATTTGACAAATCAATATTAGTAGGAGTATTACCATATTTTTTCCACAAGCCCTCTTTAACCCCTAGATTAATAGTAGTATGGCAACAATATTCAACAGAACCTTTAATAATATCACCTACGTCAGGAGACAGGCGTTTATCATATTTTTCTTTAAATATAGCGATTACATCGCCACCTAACAAAGCAGAATCTGATTGTAGGAATTGAAAGTATTTTTTACAATCCGGCAATTCTACCTCGTATACATCATTGATACGTTTATAGACTCTCATATTGCAAAATTAATAAATATTGTAACTTGACCAATATTTAGGAGCTATGGAGTTTATTTTATTGTACAGATTTTCCAAACCGTACTTATTTATTGACAATTGTTCCATAACCCTGGCCTCTTGCTTAGTTAGACCATAATCTATCACATTATATTGTAAGACAGCACGCGGCATCTTCGAGTTCAAATGCTCCCCAATACGAATCTTAGGATCGCACTTAGTTATTCCTACATACTTAGTTTCTAGAGTAGATTGATCTCTTCCTTCGTAAACGCTATAGCCGTCATTACCATTAGAGATCTCGGTGTGTGAATCAAAATTAGGGCTATATTTTTTTGTATTAGGTACACTACCATCCCAAAAGTTATTTCCTTTAATTGCAGAGGATGTGCCTTGAATTAGACCTCCTACCAAAGCTCCAGAAAGACAGCCGATACCGGCTTGGTAGACTCCTCGTTTCAGACCATATATCGGATTACCTGTTTCTAAAGTACTCAATCCAAATCCATTTATCAGTCCTGCAGTTGCCCCTGCTGCACCACCAATGAGTCCTCCACCAATTATCGTCCACGTCTTGGCAGATCCTTCTAATCCTTTCTTTTCTGCTATTTTATATCCCTCATATATACCAATCCCTGCCCCAATAGCCGCACTTACACAGATTCCAACAATTATAGCCGTTGTAAATACTAACTCTCCATTTTTATCCACATATATAAGCGGATTATTCAAACAATATGAATGTCTGTTGAAATTCTGTGTAAAGTAATTATGATGTTGATGCTGGCAGAATAGATTTCTCCATTCGCTTCGCTCAGTCGAAATGACAGGAGGAATGCTCAGTTGAAATGACAGGACGAATGATCAGTCGAAATGACAGGAGGAACGCTTTGTAGGAATGACAGGCAGGAGGGAAATGCCTGGAAACATCTACTGCAGACGGCAGCGGGATAAGCGGCGGGCATTATCATCGGAGAGGATGCCGGCCAGGCGTAATTCTTCTACTGTCCATTTTTCACGGGGATTGTTTTCACGGAAGAGGACAATGGCCCTCGCCGTTTCCATATTCCTTATGTACGGATGCTTTTTCAAGGAATCTGCCGGAAGGGTCCATAGAGGATAGGGTATAACATGTTCCGGTGATACGGTAATGAGATCACTCAGAGCATCAAATTTATCCTGATCGAAATTCCTGATATCCATAAGCTGCTGGGGGTAGGAATATCCGCCAAGGGCACTGCGGTGTTCAAGTATCTTCTTTGAAAACCAGCCACCTATTCCTGGAAGGGCATCAAATGCCGCTGAATCAGCCAGATTAAGGTCTGTCAGGGGAATATCTATATATTTTTCCAGACGTCGGTAAATGCTGTCAGACACGACAAAGGACTTGGCGAAATCTGATTTCCTCCTGAATTTCCCTCCCTTTTCCCTATAATTCACAATGGATTGGGCCTGCTTCGGAGAAAATCCCAGACGACATAAGTCCTCGTGGGTGACGAGATTGGGATTGAATCTGAACGACTCGACCTTTTTACGTGGAAGGTTGGAGCGTACCGCTTCTGCTCTTGAAGAATGTGAGGCATTCTTCCTCTCAGTCTTCAAGACTTTATCTGCTATGGGAGCACGGCCGGTACCGGCTTCACCTTTTTCCATATATACATAGACCGTGTCCGGCTCGTCACGGTTCGCCACAATCTTTGTCACAGCCGCATTATGAACAAACAAAGCGGTCTGATAACCTATCATCAGAAATATCAAGGCTACCAGACCTGTTGCAGTCGACTTTGAAAACCCTTTATCTTCTTCCTTCTTCATAATGACCATACATTCACAGCAAATGTATACTTTACATCCGTATGGTCAAGAAATATGGGACGAATGACATGAAGGTTTTTATCTTTTTTATGATTTTTTCCTTTTTTTAAGATTTCTTCTCCTTCTTCTTTTCCGGAGCACCTGCTACTATTATAACAATCTCACCTTTAGGCTCATGTTCCTTGTACCAGACTGCCACTTCCGTAACCGTCCCCCTCTTATGTTCCTCGAACTTCTTCGATATTTCTCTTGCTACAGAGCACTCGCGGTCTGGTCCGAAAAATTCGGCAAACTGTTCCAAGGTCTTGACCAGGCGATATGGAGATTCATAAAAGATCATCGTCCGGGTCTCCTGAGACAATTCGATCAGACGTGTCTGTCTTCCCTTCTTCTGCGGCAGGAAGCCCTCAAAGCAGAAACGGTCGCATGGATAGCCGGATGACACCAAAGCCGGTACAAAAGCCGTGGCTCCAGGAAGAGTCTGAACTTCTATTCCTTCCTGGACACAGGTCCTGACAAGAAGAAAGCCCGGATCGGAGATTCCCGGAGTGCCGGCATCACTGATAAGAGCGACATTCAGACCGGAGAGAATCCTTTCCTTTATTATTGAAGCAGTCTTGTGTTCATTGAATTTATGATGGGATTCAAGGCGGCCCTTGATTTCATAATGCTTCAGAAGGATTGAACTTGTGCGGGTGTCTTCTGCCAATATGAGGTCAGCCTCCTTCAGGATACGGATTGCTCTGAATGTCATATCCTCCAGATTACCCACCGGGGTTGGAACTATATATAGAATACCTGCCATTTCGGATTATTTTACACGTCGGCGTACGGCCATCATGAAACGATATACGATTTCAGAATCGAAATCCCACTCAGGATGCTCCATCACAAGCCATTCAACCACCTGATCCAAGGTATCCATAGAGTTGACCTTCATCACTGCATTCTGGAACGACATCGGATCTTCATTGAAAAGGACATTTATGAACAGAATCCTGTCATTGAGGGCTATGGCACTGCGGACATCCTTGACCGGTGCACCAGGCATATCGGTTCTCCATGACTGTCTGGCAGTCATTCTGTCCAGCATGACAGTGCGGGTTTTCACAGGGACCGTATCCTCTTCCAGTCTCAGAATATCTTCTGGCTCTGGTTCAGAGACTACCTCAGGCTCAGAGACTACCTCAACCTCCGGTTCAATAAACTCCGGAAGGTCATCAGAGGGCTGTTCCGGCTCCGACTCCGGTGCCGGCTCACAAACAGACTCAGGCTCAGATTCAGGCTCAGATTCAGATTCAGGCTCAGGAAGATCATCGACAGATTCAACAGAAACAGGTTCCGCTGATGGAAGCTCGTAGAATGGGAGATCGTCGGACGGTTCCGGAGATACAATATCATCTATGTCAAGATCTATCGGCTCACCGGTTTCTTCTTCATTTGTATCACCGGTATGCAACTGTATCAACTTATTTTCCAATGCTTCCAGCTGTTCTCTGATGGATGCTGCCATCGAGATGATTTCAGATAAAATCTGCTGTTCCCTGTTTTCCATAAATTATTATTTCGTATATTTGTGACCCTCTATTCCGGGCGATGCCCGTATTGGCTTATATATTAATCTACAAAAGTAAGGAAATGTTTTTAGAAATCGCAAAAAAAGCAGGATCCATTGAAGTTATCTGCGGATCAATGTTTTCAGGAAAAACAGAAGAACTCATCAGAAGACTCAGAAGGGCACAGTTTGCAAAGCAGAAAGTCGAGATCTACAAGCCTTGTATCGACGTGAGATATTCTGAAGACCAGGTCGTTTCCCACGATTCCCACAGCATTCCTTCCACTCCGATAGATTCACCGGCCAGCATGCTCCTCCTTTCCAGCGATGTGGAGGTTGTAGGCATTGACGAGGCCCAGTTCTTCGACGAAACACTCGTTGAAGTTGCACAGACATTAGCCAATAGAGGAATAAGGGTAATTATTGCCGGACTTGACACAGACTTCATGGGGAAGCCTTTCGGTCCGATGCCGGCTCTGATGGCAGTAGCAGAAGACATCCAGAAAGTTCACGCAATCTGCGTAAAATGCGGAAGCCCTGCAAACCACTCACACAGACTTTCAAAGAGTTCCGAACTCGTTGTCTTAGGAGAGACCGACATTTACGAACCACTTTGCAGACATTGCTACAATGCTGCAATTGAAGCAGAAAAGCAGCAGTAGCAATCAGATGATAATATCAGAATAAAGTAGGGTGATTATCATCCAGTTCCTTCAGGACTTTTTCCATGACGGCCTCACGGATAAGGACTGACTTTGTCCCTACACGGAATTTCTCACAATATGCATTGATTGCAGCCAGTTCACTGTCATTGAGATAGATTACCTGCCTGTGCGTCCTCACAAGGGATGCTTTCTGTTTCCTCAGATACTCCGGATCAACTTCCGGAAGAATATTTTTATTCTTCTTAGCCACTATATGGGTGTTATTCTTGAACTGATAAATTTCGTCAAAGATACGAATTATTCAGAAACATTGACTATATTTGCATCTGCAATGATGGAAAACAGCAACATATCAAGATTATTCACGAGGCAGTTCTCAGGCCTCGTAATCATTACTGCTACCCGAGTCCGACTCTAGGAGGGGCTCTCGAAGCAATTCCCTCCCAATTGCAATTGACAATCTCGGTTTGTCTTGCCGTTTGGGCATGTTGACTCCCTGTCATGGGACATTCCGCATCTATTTTTCTACTATTTAAGCATATAAAGGATAACTATGCAGATTAATGTAATGGTGGCAGACGCATCCCATTCTGTCTACGCCGATGAAATATGTGAAGAAATACTTATATCAGCCAGGGAAAGAGGAACTGGTATAGCAAGAAGAACCCCTGAATATATCACCGAAAAGATTTTGGCAGGCAAAGCTGTAATAGCAATTTCTGAAGACGGAAGATTCGCCGGATTTTCATACATAGAGACATGGGGCCATAAACAGTTTGTCGCCAACTCCGGACTTATAGTTGCACACGCCTTCAGAGGCATTGGCCTGGCAATGAAAATAAAGAGACGTATTTTCCAGTTGTCTCAGGAACTGTTTCCGGATGCAAAGATATTCAGCATAACAACAGGTGCAGCCGTCATGAAGATGAACTACGAGCTCGGCTTCAGACCTGTACCGTTTTCTGCCCTTACTGACGATCCTGAATTCTGGAAAGGATGTCAGGGATGCAGGAACTACAGCATTCTTGAGAGCAATGATTTCAGGATGTGTCTGTGCACCGGATTGCTGTATGATCCGTCAGAACATATAAAAATAGAGAACAGGACTCTTGCATCCCCTGAAGAATAAATTGAATGATAAATAATTAAGAATATGAACAAAAAAGTTGTACTCGCCTTCAGCGGCGGCCTTGACACATCATTCTGTGTCCCCTACCTCAAGGAAAAAGGATATGAAGTCCATACTGTAATGGTAAACACCGGCGGTTTTTCCGCTGAAGAGGAAAAGGCCATCGAGGAACGTGCCCTTACATTGGGAGCCACATCTCATAAGAATGTAAACGCAATAAACACATATTATAAGAAAGGGATAAAATATCTCATATACGGAAACATTCTGAAGAATGCGACATATCCTCTTTCAGTAAGCTCGGAGCGTGTATTCCAGGCATTGGAAGTCCTCAACCACGTAAAGGCTCTTGGTGCTGACGCAGTTGCACACGGAAGTACCGGTGCAGGAAACGACCAGGTTCGTTTTGACATTGTTTTCGAGATTCTCGCACCTGAAGTGGAAATAATAGCTCCTGTACGAGACGAAGGCTTCACCCGTCAGTTCGAGATCGACTTTCTCCAGAAGCATGGCTTCGATTTCTCATGGGAAAAGGCCAAATACTCTATAAATCAAGGACTTTGGGGCACAAGCATTGGAGGTGTGGAAACTTTGTCATCTGATGGATACCTTCCAGAAGAGGCTTACCCTACAAAGGTTACCAAGTCACAGCCGGAACACATCAAGATAGGTTTCCGCAAGGGTGAACCTGTTTCATTCAACGGAGTGGAGATGGATCCTGTAGATGTCATCCGTGCTGTTCGTGATGCAGCCGGTCCTTTCGGCATCGGACGTGACATCCATATCGGAGACACAATAATAGGCATCAAGGGACGTGTAGGTTTCGAGGCAGCAGCCCCTCTGATCATAGTGAAGGCACATCACCTTCTGGAAAAGCATACCCTCACCAAGGGACAGCTGTACTGGAAGGAACAGATTGCCGGATGGTATGGTCAGCAGATGCACGAGGCCATGTATCTTGACCCAGTGTGCCGCGATATGGAGGCAATGATGGACAGTATTGAAAAGAATGTAAGCGGAGAAGTGGAGATTGCACTCATGCCTTATCATTTCTCTGTCCTTGGATGTACCAGCACACATGACCTCATGAGTTCACGTTTCGGAGCCTACGGTGAAGTGAACAAGTCATACACAGGACGTGACATCGTAGGATTCACAAAAGTAATCGCAAATCCTCTCAAGATATATTACTCCGTAAACGGAATGGATGAAGAATAGAGACCATGTATAAGGATAAAAAAATACGTGTGGCAATTGCCGGCGGCACAGGATATACAGGAGGTGAGCTGTTCAGGATACTGCTCAATCATCCTTATGTAGAGATTGTTGCTGCAACGACTACCTCTTCCGAAGGTACCCCGGTGGCCTCGGTCCATAGGGACCTGCTCGGAGAGACATATCTTTGTTTCGGCACCGGGCTGAACAATCCGGATGTTGTATTCCTTTGCCTTGGGCATGGCATTTCAAGACAGTTCGTAGACACTCACGAACTGAGTCCGGAATGTCATATAATCGACCTGGGCAATGATTTCAGACTTGACGGAGACTACGCAGGAAGACATTTTGTCTATGGCCTCTGTGAAAGTGCCCGGGAAGAGATAAAGACGGCACATGACATTGCTAATCCAGGATGTTTTGCAACTGCCATCCAGCTTGCCGTGCTGCCATTGGCTGCATCCGGGCTCATAAATGACGAGATCCATGTGACTGCAATAACCGGATCCACAGGTGCCGGAAAGAAGCCGGGAGAAACAACGCATTTCAGCTACAGGTCTGACAATATTTCCATTTACAAACTGTTCACCCACCAGCATCTTGCCGAAATAAGGCAGAATATTGCAAAGGTCGGTCAGACTGCTCCAAAAGTGAATTTTGTCCCGATGAGAGGTGATTTCACAAGAGGCATATTTGCAAGCGTATATACCAGGGCAGCAGAAGGAATGAGTCTTGAAGAATACAGGAAGCTATATGAAGATTATTATGCCGGATCGCCTTTCGTATTCCATTCAGAAGAAGGAATTTCAATGAAGGAAGTGATCAACACCAACAAGGCCCTGGTACATGTGGAACTGCACGACGGATATGTACATATAGCTTCATGCATAGACAATCTGGTCAAGGGGGCGGCCGGACAGGCTGTCCAGAACATGAACCTTATGTTCGGACTCCCGGAAGATACCGGACTGAGACTGAAACCTTCCGCCTTCTAGAGAACAGTATGATAAAAATTGAACGCGAATGAATTTATTTGAAGTATACCCGCTTTGGGACATAGAACCGGTCAGAGGTCTTGACACTACTCTTTGGGATAAGGACGGAGAGGTCTACACAGACCTTTACGGAGGTCATGCCGTGATTTCAGTAGGCCATAGCCATCCGCACTACGTAAAGATGCTGTCAGAGCAGCTTGAAAGACTCGGTTTCTATTCCAATGCTGTCCAGAATTCACTTCAGAAGGACCTTGCCGAGCGTCTTGGCAGGATCTGCGGCTATGAAGATTATAAGCTTTTCCTCTGCAACAGCGGTGCAGAGGCAAATGAGAATGCCTTGAAAGTTGCATCCTTCCACACAGGAAAGGCTAAGGTTCTGGCATTCCGCAAGGCATTCCACGGAAGAACGTCAGGAGCTGTCGCTGCTACCGACAACCCTAAGATCCAGGCACCGTTCAATGCCACTGAGAACATCGCGTTTGCTCCACTCAATGATCTGGACGCAGTTGAAGCGGAACTCAGAAAGGGAGACTTCGCTGCAGTCATCATCGAAGGCATCCAGGGAGTCGCAGGTATATATGAACCTACTGCAGAGTTCCTTCATGGGCTACGCAGGTTATGCGACCTTTACGGATGTATGCTGATTCTGGACGAAATACAGTCAGGCTACGGCAGAACCGGAAGATTTTTCGCACACCAGCATCATGAAGTACGTGCGGACATCGTCACAATGGCCAAAGGAATGGGCAACGGTTTTCCGATTGGAGGTATTATAATCAGTCCGGAAATAAAGGCATCATTCGGCATGCTCGGTACCACTTTCGGAGGCAACCATCTGGCGTGTACCGCAGCCCTTGCTGTTCTGGATATCATTGAAAACGAACACCTCATCGAAAACGCAGCACGGATCGGCGACTATTTTGAAAGCATGTTGAAGGAGGATAAGGCAGTGAAGGAATACCGTGGAAAAGGACTGATGATCGGTCTTGAACTTAATGAGGAATTCATCAGACTCAGGAACAGGCTCCTCTTTGAAAAGCATTTCTTTACCGGAGCAGCCGGCCCACATGTCATACGCCTTCTGCCTTCACTTACCATATCACAGGAAACTGCCGGAAGATTCATCGATGCATGGCAGTCATTGACAGAATAATATAATAAAAGAGATAATACCTTATGAGGCATTTCACATCTATAACCCAGCTCGGGGACCTTCAGAAAGCGATTGAAGCTGCTGAATACGTAAAGAAGAACCCTTTTGCAGATCAGGATAAAGGAAAAAACATGACATTGCTCATGATTTTCTTCAATTCAAGTCTGCGTACAAGACTCAGCACACAGAAGGCTGCCATGAATCTCGGCATGAATGTAATGGTGCTTGACGTAAACCAGGGAGCATGGAAGCTTGAGACAGAAAGAGGTGTCGTGATGGATGGTGACAAGCCCGAACATCTTCTTGAGGCCATCCCTGTGATGGGCACATGCTGCGACGTCATAGGTGTACGTGCCTTCGCCAATCTCACAGACAGGGATTACGACTACAACGAAATGATCATCAATCAGTTCATCAAGTATTCCGGCAAACCGGTATTCAGCATGGAGGCGGCTACAAGACACCCGCTCCAGACTTTTGCAGACCTTATAACTATCGAAGAATACAAGAAGGTAGAGAAGCCGAAGATCGTAATGACATGGGCACCACATCCGAAGGCATTGCCTCAGGCTGTTCCTAATTCCTTTGCAGAAGGCATTAATATGACTGACTATGAGTTTGTAATAACCCATCCGCACGGATACGAGCTTGATCCTGCATTCACAGGCAGGGCAATTATAGAGTATGACCAGAAAAAGGCATTTGAAGGAGCAGACTTCATCTACGCAAAGAACTGGTCTGCATGGTCAGGTGAGAATTACGGCAAGGTGCTGAGCACCGACCGTGACTGGACTGTTGATAGCGGGAAGATGGCCCTTACGAACAATGCATATTTCATGCACTGCCTTCCGGTAAGAAGGAATATGATAGTAACTGACGATGTTATCGAAAGCCCTCAGTCCATAGTGATACCTCAGGCAGCCAACCGCGTAGTCTCGGCTCAGACCATATTGAAGATGATTCTTTCTGATATGTAAATTTGAGAAAATGATCAAAGTTGTAAAAATAGGCGGGAACGTGGTGGATAATCCCGAACTTCTTCAGAGGTTCGTCAGGGACTTTGCTGCAATTCCGGGCAGGAAGATTCTTGTGCATGGGGGTGGAGTGATGGCGAGTCAGATGCAGAAATCCATGGGCATGACCCCTGTCATGATTGAAGGCAGGAGGGTGACGGATGAGGAGACTCTCAGAATAGTTACCATGGTATATGCAGGATGGTGCAGCAAGAACATCGTGGCCCTTCTCCAGTCCGAAGGATGCAACGCAATAGGACTGTCAGGTGCAGACGGCAATGTCATAAAGGCAAGTAGACGTCCGGCAGTGGAAGTCAGGATATCCGAAGAAGAATGCAGGATGGTAGACTATGGATATGTCGGAGATGTCACTCCAGACAGCATAAATGCCGGATTTATAGATTCACTTCTGGAAAAAGGCATAGTGCCTGTATTCAACGCCATAAACCACGACGGAAACGGCAATCTGCTTAACACCAATGCAGATACTATTGCTTCATCCGTAGCGATTGCGATGGCAAGGTTCAGAGCAGAAGAAGATACCGATCTGATATATTGCTTTGAAAAAGACGGAGTGCTCTACGACAAGAATGACTCTGACAGCGTGATTCCGGAAATAGGAAGAGATAGATTCGATGAGCTCAAGAAGGAGGGACGTATTGCAGACGGAATGATTCCCAAACTCACAAACTCTTTCAAGGCGATTGACAATGGAGTCAGAAAAGTCATAATAAAGCATGCCGGTAACCTGCTGAACGAAATAGGGACAACACTTATCTGAAGACCATGCTGGATTTTCATGAAATAAAAGTCTATACGGAAGATGCTGTAAACCTGCTCAAGGAAATGATTGCCATTCCTTCGGTCTCATTCAACGAGGATGAGGTCTGTACCCACATCTGCAAATGGTTTGAGCAGAGGGATATACATTATACAAGGGTGGGATGCAACATCATCTGCGAACATTTTGCCTCTCCGGATTCCCCAACCTTGATGCTATGTGCCCATATCGATACTGTCAGTGCAAGCGAAGATTATGATTTCGACCCATATATTCCCGATTACGTCAAGGCTGCGGAAGTTGTCGGCAAAATGACAGAAAAGGAAGTATGCCCAAAAGATATCATCGCCGGTCTGGGAAGCAATGACGACGGAGCATCAGTGGTCAGCATGATTGCAGCATTCAGGTACCTGAGGAATTTCTCTAATGGCAGGACTCCGAATCTGATGCTTGTGCTGACATGCGAAGAGGAAAGGTCGGGCAGGAACGGAATGACCGGACTCTGGGACAGACTGGCAGAAAAAGTTGACTATGCCATCATCGGGGAACCTACAGGAATGCAGGCAGCGACATCGGAAAGAGGCCTTCTTGTAATAGACGCCACAGCTCACGGGGTCAGCGGACACGCAGCAAGAAACGAGGGTGTGAATGCCATATACATTGCAATGCAGGATATCGAAAGATTGAGGAGTCACCATTTTGACAGGATCTCGCCAAGAATGGGAAAAGTGAATCTGAATGTGACTCAGGTAAACGCAGGAACAGCACACAATGTGATTCCTGACAGTTGCAGTTTTGTCATTGACATACGTCCGACAGAACAATATACAAATGAAGAAATCCTCAATGAACTCAGATCGGTCTGCACAAGCGTGCTGAATGCAAGAAACCTTAGCAATGTCTCCAGTGCGACCCATGAAGGTTCTCCTCTGGCGGAGACATTGGACAGAATGGGGATCAGTTCATACTCCTCCCCTACGACTTCAGACTGGATGAGAATCGGATGCGATGCCATAAAGATGGGACCTGGTGACTCAGCACGTTCCCACAGAAAGAACGAGTTCGTCTTCGTCAAAGAAGTTGAAGAAGGAATAAAGACATACATAGAATTTATAGAATCATTTAAGATATGAGCACACTTTGGAGCAAAGGAACACAGGCAACCGACCTTGTGGAAGACTTTACTGTAGGGAATGACCGCATACTTGACCTCAGACTCGCAAAATACGATGTCACTGGTTCAAAGGCACATATACGGATGCTCGAATCCATCGGACTTCTGACAAAGGATGAACTGGATGTGCTGACAGAAGCACTTGACACGATACTGGGAGAAATCAATGCAGGAGATTTCATTCTTGAAGATGACGTAGAGGACATCCATTCACAGGTGGAGCTTCTTCTGACCCGCCGTCTGGGCGACATAGGAAAAAAGATCCATTCAGGCCGTTCACGTAACGATCAGGTGCTGGTAGACATCAAGCTCTTCCTTAAGGATGAGACAGTGAAGCTGAGGAATGAAGTGCTTGCTCTTTTCTACACTCTGCAGAATCTAAGCGAAAAGCATAAGGACATCCTTCTTCCCGGATATACCCATGGCCAGGTGGCTATGCCATCATCGTTCGGTCTTTGGTTCGGTGCATATGCCGAAGCATTGGCAGACGACATGTACATGCTGAAGGGAGCCTACTGCGTTACCGATCAGAACCCTCTGGGATCGGCAGCAGGATACGGAAGTTCCTTCCCTCTCGACCGTCAGATGACAACAGATCTTCTGAATTTCGGAAGCCTCGACTATAATGTGGTGGCTGCACAGTTGAGCAGGGGCAAGGCCGAACGTGCGGTTGCTTCGGCAATGGGAGCCATCGCTCTGACACTGAATAAATTCGCAGCAGACTGCTGCATGTATATGAGTCCGAACTACGGATTTATCAGATTCCCTGACGAACTGACCACAGGCTCAAGCATAATGCCTCATAAGAAGAATCCCGATGTGTGGGAAATAATGAGAGGCAACTGCAACAGGATCATGGCTGCTGAAAACGAAATCAGCATGCTATGCAGTAATATGCCTCATGGATATCATAGGGAGTTCCAGTTGCTGAAAGATATATTGTTCCCAATGCTCGAACTTATGCACAAATGCCTTATGATGGCTGATTACATGCTCCAGCACATAATGGTAAACGATAACATTCTGGATAATCCTATCTACGAATATCTGTTCACTGTAGAAGAAGTTAACCGCCGTACACTTGCGGGAATGCCTTTCCGCGATGCCTACAAAAGTGTCGGAATCGAAGTCAACGAAGGGCGGTTCAGATATGATGGCAAAGGGCTGAACCACACTTCGATTGGAAGTCTCGGCAATCTTTGCAATGAAAAGATCAGAGAAAAGATGGAAAAGGCCGCAGCCTTCTAGTACCTTATTCCATAACGTCTGAGGATTCTCCTGATCTTCGGGGATATGCTTTCAAGCATATAGGTGAATCCCAGGTCTGTAGGATGAGATCCGTCAGAAGTCGCGATATGCTCATCGCCAAGAAAATCATCGGAAGGAATGAAGTAGATATGTCTGTCATGCTTCATTCTTTCCTTTATTTCTTCAAGGGCCGCAGCCTGTTTCCTTGACTCGAAATCTTCCCTCCAAGTATCGAAATTACGGCTCTCACGACGTTCGGTCTGCATGAAGATCAGAGGTGTCTCAGGATGCGACGCACGGATGATATCAACGAATCTGTCGAAGTTCTCATGTATCGTCTCCGCCGATGGATTCGAGAATGCATCAAAGATAAAGGCATCAGCCTCAACATCAGCAAGATATTCAGCATATTCCTTCTGAAGTTTCGACTTGCCGCTGAAACCCAGATTAAAGCAATACAGTCCGTTGTCACGTCCGAAACGGGCTACATAACTCATTCCTGGACGGGATGCCGCCAGACCATGTGTCACGCTGGATCCCTTTATGACTATCCTATATCTGAATGGATTCGCCAATGGTTCGATATAACTTCCATCTGCAAGTCCTATAAAAAGAGAATCAAGTCTATCATATAGAGGCAGATACATAAGGCATTCCTTCCGTCCTGGGGCCATTGCCTTCACTATCGTTCCCTCATGTCTGTCAAAATCCGGTCCCTTGGCCATATCAGGCCTGCCGACTCCTGCAAAGACCCACTCACCGTCCTGTCTGATATACAGGTCCAGGCCTTTCTGGGCTATGGCAGTCATATTTTCGGATGCATTTGCCGGGGAGGTCTGCCATTTTGCCTTGATGAAAGGGCTGTCAGTTGCGAAGAGTACAGCCAGACCAGTGGAATGGCAGGCGAAATCATCAATCACTTTGTCATTGAACCTATAGCAGGATGTATCTATTCTGGTGAACGGCTTGGTTGTCTCGACTGCCTTTCCTATGACAGTCAGCTTCGAGGCGTCATGATAAACAGTCTCCTGAGCATGTGCCGCAACGATTGGCAGCATAACAGCAAAAATGACAAAGATCCTTCTCATAAGTTTAATAATTCCATTAGAGATACAAAGATAATTTCAAATGATTAACTTTGTAGAAAATAACATCATAAAAATATGAAAACGTTCATCATTTCCGTATTCACATTTCTTTTCTGTACAGTATTATCAGCACAACAGGCTCTTTGGGACAGACCTCAGACAAGCTCACCACAGATAAACGAAGACAATAGTGTCACATTCAGACTTCATGCACCTAAAGCAGTCAAGGTCATGGTGACAGGAGATTTTCTTCCGGCTGAGGGTATTGCCAAAGAAGATGTTCCGCAAACAGCGGAAATGAATGAAACAAACGGAGTGTGGGAATATACGACTAAACCGCTTGCTTCCGAACTATACAGCTATACATTCATAGTGGACGGATTGAGGATTCTGGACCCTAACAACGTATATATCAACAGGGATGTGGCCAGTACAATGAACATTTTCATAGTCGGTGGCGGACAGGGTGACTGGTACAAGGTAAATGATGTTGTACATGGTTCAGTATCGAAAGTATGGTACGAAAGTCCGGCAACAGGTCTTACCAGAAGAATGACGGTCTACACCCCTGCCGGTTATGAAAAGAACAGGAAGCAGAAGTATCCGGTTCTCTATCTTCTTCATGGAGCCGGCGGAGACGAAGAGGCTTGGATGGACCTTGGACGCACTTCACAGATTCTTGACAACCTTATCGCGGAAGGAAAGGCTGAACCTATGATTGTGGTCATGCCTAATGGCAACGCCGGAGAAGTTGCAGCTCCTGGAGAAGGTCCGGATGGATTCAGAATTCCTGGATTCGAACAGAAAGGCATGATGGACGGAGCATACGAGATGGCTTTCCCAGACATTATGAATTACATCGAAAGCAACTACCGTGTATATAAAGACAAGAAGCATAGGGCCATAGCCGGCCTTTCAATGGGAGGCTACCATTCACTGCACATTTCAAAATACTATCCGGACAGATTCGATTACGTAGGTCTCTTCTCTGCAGCAGCAAGATTCCACGAAGGTTCAGAGTCACCTGTATACCAGAATGAACTGCAACAGATCGAGACTCAGTTCGCCAATCCTCCCGCATTGTACTGGATTGCAATAGGAAAGACAGACTTCCTTTACGAAGAGAATGTCATGCTCCGCAGACACTTCGATGAGAAGGGCTATCCTTATGAATATTATGAAAGCGAGGACGGGCACATCTGGAGAAACTGGCGTGAATACCTCACCATATTCGTTCCGAGACTATTCAAGTAATGAGTTATCCTGTTCAGCAGGAAGTGGCTTTTTAGGATTACGCGGAATCCCGTAGCTTATGAGTCTGTTGGCAGCACTAACTATGCTCTGCCCCCTTTCACGTATCTTTCTGTCACATGATTCATATTGTTCCATAGCCTCGGCCAGCTTGCGTCCCATCTTTGCATGGGCTGTGCAGAAATCCGAGACCCTGGACAACATCATCTCCGCCGCCTCAATTATCTGCTGCTGGTTCGCGACCTGTTCATGGCTTCTCCATGCTATGCTGATCATCCTGAGAAACGGCATGAGCGTTTCTTCTGTCGTGATCAGGACACCCTGTCGATAAGCATCATGCCAAAGATTTGAATCTGTCTCGTAAGCCAGTCTCAATGCTGAATAAACCGGGACAAACATTATCACATAGTCAAGCATCCTATGGCCCGGTCTGAGATACCGGCTGTAATCCTTTGCAGCAAGTTTCTTTACCTGTTCTCTCATTGCCAAGAGATTACGAGCGGCCGCATCCTGCCTGAGATCCTCGTCATCAGTCGAATAATAATCATACATAGCGGTCAGGACCACCTTGGAATCAACAACCACATCATTTCCGTCAGGATAATGGAGTATGAAGTCCGGTCTCATCAGACGTGAGGTATCCTCATTCCTGAACGGAAGTCCGTGCTCATCTCTCAAGGTTTCTTCCTTATCATAATCACGTCCTTCCTTGAGCCCTTCCGCCGCAAAGAGATTATCCAGAATAACCTCTCCCCAATTGCCCTGGGTCTTGTTCTTTCCCTTGAGTGCATCTGCAAGGCTGTCCGCCTTGTTTCCTATGGCAGAAGTCTGCTCACGAAGATTCTTCACGGCATTTTCAAGATTATCCTTCATCTGCTGAGAAGCCTCTACATGAGTACGGCGATTCCTTTCAAAGGCATCCTTCATGTCCCTGATATCCTTGTCAAGACTTCCGGCAAGACTCTCGAAAGTCACCTTCGCACGACGTTCCAGTTCTTCCTCCCTTGCTTTCAAGGCTCTTTCACTCTCAGCCTGAAGTTCTGACCTGATAAGCTGCATCTGCATGTCCATATACCTCCTGTCCCTTCTGGAATTGACAAGAGCCACTATCAGAAAAATAATGATTGCCGCAACAGCAACGGCAGCCAAGATAAAAAAATTTGCATCCGTCATGGATGCAAATATACATATTTACAAGCTTAAAGAAAAACATCCGATAACGTGAACCGGACATGATACACCCTAACTATACTGCAGCATAATTCCCTGATACAAATGTTTCATCTTCCCAGGAAGACATCACCATTTCTTCATAGAGACGGAATTCAGGAGAAGCCAGTTCCTTGTAGATCAGATCATCATCAATTTTCCACGACTTTCTGCCTGCACACTCCCGTGCTGAGGCAACCGCATTTGCCGGATTGCGAAGATATTCATCAATAAAACTGCCCATGACTCGTAAATTTCAGGTTATCGAATGTTCATATCAGGCCTGAAAACAAAACGAGTGCCAAAATATCACTATTTCTGTAATATATTTCACAAAAACAGTTAAATAGTTATTGTGTAAGGGTAATATACCTGCGGACAATCTTTCCTTTTCTGTCTGTTTCAAGAATAAAGGGTAAAGAAGAAAGGTCAAATGAATCAAACAAAGCTGCTGAAAGATATGGTGCAGATGAGAGAATTTCATCTACATTCACCAGAAGCACTCTTGTTCCTCTCTGAGAATCAACAAGTTTTCGAGCAGCATCGATTTCTGCACGACATACCGGACAGCCGTCTGTATGGAATATGATTATGTTTCTTCTGCCTCCGATGGCATCTGTCCTGAATTTGCCGGTCTTCTCCCTGCCTTTAGTGAGCCGGACCCCGTCGAGCTTGATTCCAGGCACCTTTTTTCCCGGTTCCGACCTTGACAGCAGTTCGTCAGCCATTTCAGCAAAACCGATGATCTTAAGAGAGTCGTCTGCTGAACGCCAGACATCATTACGGGAAAGAATGAAATCATCAATCAGCTTGTCCAGTCCCTCTTTGATACCCTCTCCTCTATGGGAGGCCAGATAATATAGCAGATCTCCGGATAGCTGTCTGAACATGGTTGTGTCACCCTTGGCCAAAGTAGAGCCTTCAATATGACCGATCAATGATTCAACCTCCTTCACAGTTGGATCCACAACCGTAAAGATACCGTCAAAAAGAGCGATAGATTCTTCTGAGCCATAATTCAAATCAGGAATGGAAAAGATTCTCTCCAACATTGTCTCCAAAGCTGAAGAATCAAGTCCTCTGCCCTGGATTATTCCGTCTGGAGACACCAGATAAAGACGGGGTGTCTGAATGACAGCATATTTTCTCTGGAAATCTGATATCAACTCTGGATCCCATAAATGACATACTCTGGTCTTCTCTGTCTTGAAATCGAGTTTTTCGTCAATGTACTTTACCCATTCCTCACGGTTGTCACCAGTATATATCGCATATAGCTCGACAGGGTAATCCTTATCGTTTAAAAGGAACTTGAGAAGAGCCGATTCAATACGGCATTTCGAACAGTCCGTATCATAGAAATATAAGACACGATACCGGCCGCAGGCGTCCGAATCTGTAAAAAGCTGTTTAGTGCGGCCTTCCGATGTATACATTTCCAGTTCTGGTGCCGCTTCTCCGACCAGTGACTGCCTGTTGAAATCAGCATAGATCCTGGCATTCAGAAGATCGATGTCATTGTACATGCTGACCTTTGAATTAAAGAACCAGTTATCCAGGACATGGATGGCTACCGATTCCACTCCCATTATCGGCGAATTGAGATAATGGTCATATATCTTCACCGCCACGAACTGCCTGACCAAGGAATCAGACGAACTTCCTATCAGAAAATCACATTCCTGCTTCTGCACTTCAACCGGTTCATGGGCAAGTGCAGCAAAATACTCTTCCAGTCTTTCAGAAAGAGCTGCCTTCTGCAGGGAATCAAGCTGTCGTGCTTCAAGAGCGGCTGATGAACAGAGCAGAAAGCATAGAATGACATGGAGAATACGTTTCATATGTTTCTATAGTTCGATACCCTCGGGAACAAACAGAGATATGTCTCCGCCATGCTTCAGAAGGTCCCTCACAGCTGTAGAAGATATATGGGCATATTCCTGAGCTGTAGGAATGATGACGGTCTCAATATCCGGGGCCAGTTTTCTGTTGGCATCAGCAATTGAACGTTCCGTCTCAAAATCAATCATATTTCTGACTCCCCTGACGATATGCCTGATACCCAGCTCACGACATGTATCGATGGTAAGATTGTCGTATTGGATGACCTTTACTCCGGAAATGCCTTCAGTTGCCTTACGGATTATATCCATACGCTTTTCATTGGAGAAGAAGCCCTTCTTATCTATATTGACTCCCACAGCCACTACGACCTCGTCAAACATGGTCAAAGCCCTCTTGAGAATATTCAGATGGCCGGCTGTAAAAGGATCGAAAGATCCCGGGAATAATGCTTTTCTTGTCATATCTGAGATTTAAAAATCAAAGTTGCCAGTCAATCGGAGTCTTTCCTGACGATGCAAGAAGTCCGTTTGCCTTAGAAAAATGCCTGCATCCGAAAAATGCACCACGTGCAAGCGGGGACGGATGTGCGGCCTCAAGTACATGATGTTTCGAACGGTCGATCAGTTCACTCTTGGTTCTTGCGAAATTGCCCCATAACATGAACACAACCCCATTGCAGTTATCAGATATATACCGTATGACAGCATCTGTAAACTCCTGCCAGCCTATACGGCTATGTGATGCAGCCTCCCCCGCTCTTACCGTCAGGACCGCATTCAGGAGCAGCACCCCTTGACGTGCCCATTTTTCCAGATTAGGATATCCGGTCATCTTCACCCCAAGATCGGACTCTATCTCCTTGAATATATTCTTCAATGAAGGCGGAGCCTGAATGCCTTCCGGCACTGAAAATGACAGTCCATGTGCCTGGCCCGGGCCATGGTATGGATCCTGACCAAGAATAACCACCTTAACATCCTGAACCGGAGTCAGTTCAAAAGCCTTGAAGATCTGACTTCCGGGAGGATATATCCTCTTACCTTCAGACTTCTCCTCATGAAGAGAATGCACCAGCGACGCGAAATAAGGCTTCTCAAATTCGCCCGCCAGAGCATTCTTCCAAGACTGTTCTATCTTCACTTCCATATAAGTACAGAGGCATTATTGCCTAAAAAATATACTTTATCACTTCATCGATATTCTTTACATATACGAATGAAAGTCCCTTCACATACACTTCCTTTATATCCTCCACATCCTTTCTGTTTTCTTCGGAAATGATTATAGTATGTATTCCGGAACGTTTTGCAGCAAGAATCTTCTCCTTGATGCCTCCGACAGGAAGAACACGCCCACGAAGTGTCATCTCTCCTGTCATGGCGATGCCGCTCTTCACCTTCTTTCCTCTGAAAGCCGACACCATCGAGCTCACCATGGTTATTCCAGCTGAAGGACCGTCCTTCGGAACAGCTCCCTCTGGAACATGTACATGAATATCCTTCTCAGCAAACTCCTCATACGACATTCCCGTCAGTTCCGGATGAGCCTTTATATACTGATAGGCAATGGTTGCTGATTCCTTCATCACATCACCAAGATTTCCGGTCATTGTAAGTATGCCCTTTCCTTTGCTGACAGAGCTTTCAATGAACAGGATCTCACCTCCCATGGATGTCCACGCCAGTCCTGTTACCACTCCCGGGGCCTCATTTCCCTTCTGGACATCATGGAAATTGGTAGGAAGTCCCAGGTATTCCTTAAGGTGTTCCTTCTTGACAGTCTTAGGATAATCTTCCTCCAGAGCAATCTTCTTGGCTGTCACACGTGCAACCTTTGCAATCTGCTTTTCCAGTCCTCGTACACCGGACTCTCTCGTATAGCGGTCGATGATGGCAGCCACGGCACCCTTGTCAATCTTCAGCTGTGACTTGGTGATGCCATGCTCCTCAAGCTGCTTAGGGATCAGATAATTCTTGGCGATCTCATATTTTTCTTCTGCGAGATATCCGCTTACAGGAATCATTTCCATCCTGTCCTTCAAGGCAGGCTGAATTGTCTCGACATTATTTGCCGTAGTGATGAACAGTACGTTGGAGAGATCATAATCTATATCCAGATAATTATCATGGAAAGCCGTATTCTGTTCAGGATCAAGAGCTTCAAGCAAAGCAGACGATGGATCCCCCTTGAAATCGCTACTTATCTTGTCAATTTCATCAAGCACTATGACCGGGTTGGATGTACCTGCCCTATTGATTCCATTCAGAATTCTGCCAGGAAGAGCACCCACATATGTCTTTCTGTGACCTCTTATCTCGGATTCATCGTGAACACCACCTAAGGCAATACGTACATATTTACGGCCTAAAGCCCTTGCAATGGATTTTCCAAGGCTTGTCTTACCTACACCCGGAGGGCCATACAGACAGAGGATAGGAGACTTCATATCACCTTTGAGCTTGAGCACTGCGAGATATTCTATTATTCTCTCCTTCACCTTGTCCAGACCATAATGGTCTTCATCAAGAACAGCCTGGGCATGCTTCAGGTCCAGATTGTCATTTGACATCTCTCCCCATGGAAGGTCAAGCATGAACTGGATGTAATTGTACTGGATACTGTAGTCCGGTGAACTCGGATTATATCTCTCGAGTTTTGCAATTTCCTTGTCAAAGGCTTCCTGAACAGCTGCTGGCCATATCTTCTCCTCAGCTCTTGCCCGGAGTTGGGCAAACTCCTCAACATCATCCATACCAAGCTCTTCCTGAATGGTCTTGAGCTGGTTATTCAGATAGTACTCTCTCTGCTGCTGGTCAATCTCCATCTTCACCTTCTGATTGATCTCCTGCTTTATCTTCTGGAGTTCAAGCTGGGTATCGAGGACAGAAAGCAGTTCCATAGCCCTTGTCTTGAGGTCGGCATGCTTGAGCAACTCAACCTTGTCCATGAAGTTCTCGACTTCGATGGTTGTTGCTATGAAATTCACAAGGAACTCAAAGCTGTCTATACTCTTGAGGGCTCCAGCCGCTTCACGAGGTACAAACGTCGAACTCTTGATGATGGCACTTGCTTTCTCCTTCAGAGACTCGGCTATGACATGAATCTTATTATCCATTTCAGGAACTATATCATCCAGATAACGTACCCTGCCGAGCATATAAGGGGAATACTCCATGATTTCCTCAATCTCAAATCTCTTGAAGCCCTGCAGGATAGCGGTTATAGTACCATCCGGCATCTCAAGAGTCTTGATTATCTTGGCAACAGTACCATAACGATAAAGATCCTCTTTACGTGGATCTTCCACAGAAAGGTCATTCTGTGGCACTGCACCTATGAATGTATTGCTTCTTTCCGCATCTTCAATAAGACGTATCGACTTCTCCCTGCCTATCGTGATGGGATAAACCGTTCCAGGGAAAAGAACGGCATTTCTCAACGCCAGCACCGGCAATGAATCCGGAAGCTGAGCCTGATCGATCTTTACAGGTCCTTCGCCCTGAAGCACGGGAATAATGCTTACCTCTGCTCCTGACGCGGACATTATGTCATTAATTATATCTTTCATATCTACGAATATATCACCTTTTTCAAACTATCACAAATTTTTCTATATTGTCACTCGTCTGGCCCAGCCTATGAGGCCTGTCAAACCAAATCTTGTAGAAAACTGACAAAATGGCAGGTTTCCTACTTAAAAGACGACGACTATATATATGGTCAATCTCCATGCCAATACAAAAAATGTCATGAGTTCATGTAAAAACTACTAAAAAACTGATTTCTTTTTGGTTAATTAAAAAAATAAGCCTACTTTTGCACGATATATCGACTAAAAGTTTTTGATTAAAATTAAAATAGTTATGACAAAAGCAGAGATTGTAAACGAAGTTGCGAAAAAGACTGGTATTGAGAAGATAGCAGTTCAGAACGTTGTAGAGGGATTCATGGAATGTGTCAAGGATTCTCTTGCAAAGGGAAACCCGGTTTATCTTCGCGGATTCGGTAGCTTCATCATCAAGCACAGAGCTGAGAAGGCAGCTAGAAACATCACAAAAAACACTACAATGACTATTCCGGCTCACAATATTCCGGCTTTCAAGCCAGCTAAGGTATTCGTGAACGAAGTAAAGAAATAATTATCAATAATAATTAAAACCAAAGTATTATGCCAAACGGAAAGAAGCATAAAAGGCATAAGATGGCAACGCACAAGCGTAAGAAACGCCTGCGTAAGAACAGACACAAGAAGAGAAAGTAATTCTCCCACAGTGTCTGCCATTTTAGCAGTCCGCTAAAGAGAGGCTGACCTAGTGGTCGGCCTCTTTAGTTTTGAAAAGCCGAGAGGCTTGTTTAACTGGTTCTTACACTGAAATTCCTGATGGAGTCTGAAAAAGATCTGATTGTTGATGTCAATTCAACGGAAGTCTCGATAGCATTGATGGAAAACCACAGGCTCATCGAGTTGAACAATGAGTCCAGCCAGGGGCACAGCTTTTCAGTAGGAGATGTATATCTCGGAAAAGTGAAGAAGATTCTTCCGGCCCTGAATGCTGCCTTTGTAGATATCGGCGACGAAAAGGAGGCTTTTGTCCACTACCTTGATCTTGGACTTTATTTTGAAGCTTTTGACGAATTTGTCAAGAGAATCAATCCGAACACAGATGCAAAAGGCATCTATAAGCACATAAAAGCAGAAAAGATCCTCGAAAAAGAGGGCCGGATCGAGAATGTGCTCACACCAGGACAGATGATAATAGTCCAGATCGTCAAAGAACCGATTTCGACAAAGGGTTCACGACTGACTGCAGAAATTTCATTGGCAGGACGAAACATCGTACTGCTTCCCTTCGCCGAGAAGGTAAGCGTATCCCAGAAGATTTCTTCAAAAGAGGAGAAAAGAAGGCTGGAGACACTTGTGAGGAGCATACTCCCAAAGAATTATGGAGCAATAATCCGCACAGCTGCGGAAGGCAAGAATGCTGCAATTCTTGATGCCGAACTGATGTCGCTTATTGACAAATGGGAGAGTTCCTGGAAAAAACTTGCAAAATCCAAGGGAGTGCAACTGCTGTTCACAGAATACAGCAAGACTACCACAATTCTCAGGGATCTGCTTAACGAGTCGTTCACAAACATCTATGTAAATGAGGAAACAATCTACGAAGAGACGAGAAAGTACATTTCCCTCATCTCTCCGGAACAGGAAAAGATTGTAAAGCTTTACAAGGATAAGACTCCGATCTTTGACCATTTCGAGGTCACAAGGCAGATCAAGAGTTCCTTCGGAAAGGTGGTACCTATAAAACAGGGAGCATACCTTGTGATAGAGCACACTGAAGCACTGCATGTAATTGATGTGAACAGCGGTATACGCACCAAAAACAAGGAGCAGACCCAGAACACATTCGACGTCAATTGTCATGCGGCGGAAGAGATTGCAAGACAGCTCAGACTTCGAGACATGGGTGGAATAGTGGTTATTGACTTCATAGACATGGACAACAACGAACACAAGAATGCCCTGTATAAGAAGATGGTTGAGCTGATGGAGTCCGATAGAGCAAAACATAATGTTCTGCCTTTGACAAAATTCGGACTGATGCAGATCACAAGACAAAGGGTCCGCCCTGCAACCGAGATCAACACCCAGGAAGTGTGTCCGGTGTGCAACGGAACCGGAAAGATAACATCAAGTGTCGTAATTGATGAAGCGATAGAGAGAAGAATCTCCTACTACTCTTCTGAAAAAGGTTTGAAAAGAATGATCCTCAAGGTCAGCCCGATTTTAGGAGCTTATCTCGCCAAGGGACTTTTCAACTCAATTCTTGGACGCTGGAAAAGGAAGTACGGATGTAAGATCGAACTGGTGGAAGTCACAGATTTCACCGTACTGCAGAATGAAATCTACAATGAAAAAGGAGAGAAGCTGGACTAGCTTCTCTCTTTTTTATATAAATTCAGAAATGATTGTTCTGACCGCATTTCTTATATTAGGGATAGTCATTTAATTCCTTCAATCTGAGTCAACCGGCAGACTTTCCCGTATTTTTCCGATCAAACTCATCGCTTTTTATATCATCGGCTCTGGTTTCGGGGCCGATTTTCTCGTTTTCAGTCACGTCGGGAGCCA